>NZ_JBFUFP010000837.1:0-2427 GCF_056403375.1 Rhizobacter sp. P2_H2 | reverse complement strand
GTACCTCAACGTCGATCCGGGCACCATGTCTCCCTTCCAGCACGGCGAGGTGTTCGTCACCGACGACGGCGCCGAGACCGACCTGGACCTCGGCCACTACGAGCGCTTCATCACGACGCGGATGAAGAAGGCCAACAACTTCACCACCGGCCAGATCTACAAGAGCGTGCTCGAGAAGGAGCGCCGTGGCGACTACCTCGGCAAGACGGTGCAGGTGATCCCGCACGTCACCAACGAGATCCAGGAATTCATCAAGCGCGGCGCCGCCTTCGGCACCGAGCAGGCGGTCGACGTCGCGATCGTCGAGGTCGGCGGCACCGTCGGCGACATCGAATCGCTGCCCTTCCTCGAAGCGGCGCGTCAGATGAGCCTGCGCATGGGGCAGAACAACACCGCCTTCGTGCACCTCACCTACGTGCCGTGGATCGCCGCCGCCGGCGAGCTGAAGACCAAGCCGACCCAGCACACCGTGCAGAAGCTGCGCGAGATCGGCATCCAGGCCGATGCGCTGCTGTGCCGCGCCGACCGCCGCATCCCCGACGAAGAGCGCGAGAAGATCTCGCTCTTCACCAACGTGCCCGAATGGGGCGTGATCTCGGTGTGGGATGCCGACACCATCTACAAGGTGCCGCGCATGCTGCATGAGCAGGGCCTCGACGGCCTGATCTGCGACAAGCTGCGCATCAACACCCCGCCGGCCAACCTGAAGCGCTGGGATGCGCTGGTCGACGAGGTCGAGCACCCGAAGCGCGAGGTCACCATCGCGATGTGCGGCAAGTACACCGACCTGTCCGACTCGTACAAGTCGCTGAACGAGGCGCTGCGCCACGCCGGCATCCACAACCATGCCCGCGTCAACATCGAGTACGTTGATTCCGAGACGCTGACCACCGACAACGTGAACCAGCTCGCGCGCTATGACGCGATCCTGGTGCCCGGCGGCTTCGGCAAGCGCGGCGTCGAGGGCAAGATCCTCACCGCCCAGTTCGCCCGCGAACACAAGCTGCCCTACCTCGGCATCTGCCTGGGCATGCAGGTCGCCACGATCGAGATCGCGCGCCACAAGGCCGGCCTTGCCAACGCCAACAGCACCGAGTTCGAGCCCGAGACGCCGAACCCGGTGATCGCGCTGATCGACGAGTGGCAGGACGCCGACGGCTCCATCCAGACGCGCAACGCGAACTCCGACCTCGGCGGCACGATGCGCCTGGGCGCGCAGAGCTCCGACGTGATGCCCGGCACGCTCGCGCACGAGATCTACGGCGATGTGGTCAACGAGCGCCACCGCCACCGCTACGAGGCCAACGTCAACTACCTCGACAAGCTGCGCGAGGCCGGCCTCGTGATCTCGGCGCTGACGCAGCGCGAGAAGCTGACCGAGATCGTCGAGCTGCCGCGCACGGTGCACCCGTGGTTCATGGGCGTGCAGTTCCACCCGGAGTTCAAGTCGACGCCGTGGGAAGGCCACCCGCTGTTCCGCTCCTACATCCAGGCCGCGCTCGCGCACCAGGCTGCGCGCAACGAGCAGCCGCAACCCGAGAAGGCCGCGGCATGAAGCTCTGTGGATTCGAAGCCGGCCTCGACAAGCCCTTCTTCCTGATCGCCGGCCCCTGCGTCGTCGAGACCGAGCAGCTGCAGCTCGACGTCGCCGGCCAGCTGAAGGAAATGACGGCCGCGCTCGGCATCCCGTTCATCTTCAAGTCGAGCTACGACAAGGCGAACCGCTCGTCGGGCACCTCGTTCCGCGGCCCCGGCATGGAGCGTGGGCTGGAGATCCTCGCCAAGGTCAAGCGCGAGATCGGCGTGCCGGTGCTGACCGACGTGCACAGCACCGAGGAGATCGAGCACGTGGCCTCCATCGTCGACGTGCTGCAGACGCCGGCCTTCCTGTGCCGCCAGACCGATTTCATCCGCGCCGTGGCGCAATCGGGCAAGCCGGTCAACATCAWGAAGGGCCAGTTCCTCGCGCCCGGCGACATGAAGAACGTCATCGACAAGGCCCGCGCCGCCGCACGCGAAAAAGGCCTGCCGGAAGACAGCTTCATGGCCTGCGAGCGTGGCGCGAGCTTCGGCTACAACAACCTCGTCAGCGACATGCGCTCGCTGGCCATCATGCGCGACACGAAGGCCCCGGTGGTGTTCGACGCGACCCACTCGGTGCAGCTGCCCGGCGGCCAGGGCACGAGCTCCGGCGGCCAGCGCGAGTTCGTGCCGGTGCTGGCGCGTGCGGCCATCGCGGTCGGCGTGGCGGGCGTCTTCATGGAGACTCACCCGAACCCGGCCGAGGCCTTGAGCGACGGCCCGAACGCGGTGCCGCTGAAGCGCATGAAGGAATTGCTGTCCACCTTGGTGGAACTCGACCGCATCACGAAGAAGAACGGCTTTCTCGAAGCCGATTTCAACTGACCGCCAGAATCACCCTAGCAG
>NZ_JBFUFP010000836.1:0-2428 GCF_056403375.1 Rhizobacter sp. P2_H2 | reverse complement strand
CATTGGCTTCGACGACACGGGCAAGGTGCTGGCCTGGGACCACGTGATCGTCGGCCAGTCGATCCTCGCCGGCTCCGTGTTCGAGCAGTTCCAGGTGAAGAATGGCGTCGACGCGTCCGCAGTCGAAGGCATGCGGGAGCCCTACCCGCTGCCGATGCGCCTGACGGTGCACCATCCCAAACTCAACGTGCCTGTGCTGTGGTGGCGCAGCGTGGGTTCCACCCATACCGCGTTCGTGATGGAGACGTTGATCGACGAGATTGCCCGCGCGACGAAGCAGGACCCGGTGGCCTACCGCATGAAGCTCTGGGGCGACAAGCACCCGCGCCACAGCGCCGCGCTACAGCTGGCCGTGGACAAGAGCGGCTATGGCAAGAAGCAGCTCCCCGCCGGCCGCGCCTGGGGCGTGGCGGTGCACGAGTCTTTCTCGACCGTCGTGGCCTACGTGGTCGAGGCTTCGATCAAGGACAACAGTCCCGTGCTGCACCGGGCGACAGCCGGCGTGCACTGCAACCTGGCGGTGAACCCGCGCACCATCGAGGCTCAGGCGCAAGGCTCAGCCGTCATGGGCCTGTCGATGTGCCTGCCCGGCGCGGCGATCACGTTGAAGGACGGCGTGGTGGAGCAGAGCAACTTCGGCGACTTCGTCGTGCCGCGCATCACCGACATGCCGCAGGTCGTCGTGCATGTCGTACCCAGCGCCGATGCGCCCACCGGCATGGGTGAACCCGGCCTGCCGCCGCTCGCACCGGCGTTCGCGAACGCGGTGGCAGCGCTGACCGGTAAACCGTTGCGCGAGATGCCTTTCAAGCTCGCCTGATCAGGGAGAGGGAACCAGAAGACCGCGCCATGACCGTGCGCGCCCTTCCAAACGCGTGCAAGCCTTCGACATCCAGAACGTGGATGCTGCCGTACTGCACTTGCATGAATCCGGCCGCCTGCAGTTCGTGCAGCGCTCGGTTCGCGATCTGGCGCGACAAGCCACACAAGCGTGCGATTTCTTCTTGGGAGATGCGCAAGGCATCCGAGGTGGCCGAGCAGAGCGACGGGTTGAACAGCTCAGCCACGCACACGGCAACCTGGGCAGTGGTGGATTGCATGCGACAACTCTCCACGACAGCGACGAACTGCCCGAGTCGGGCGTTCAACTGGTGCACCAGAAAGTGATTGAACGCCAGGCTGGTTTCAAAAAGCCAGTCGAACGTCTTCATCGGCATCAACGCGATCCAGCTGTCTCGCAGCGTGACCACTTCGTAAGGTCTGAGTTCGTGCTTGAGTATCGCCCCCTCGCCCAGCCACCCGCCGGAGGTCACGCCGATGAAGGTCGTGCTGCGCCCGTCCTCTGAAACGGTCGAGACCTTCACCATTCCATCCAGGACGCCGATCCAATACTGAGCTGGGGCGCCTTCCTGACAGACGACGGAGCCGGCGGCGTATTTCACCAGTTGGGTTTCGCACTCGACTCGCACCAACTGCTCGGCGGTCAGGTGCCTGGCCCACGGGGCTTCCCGCAGGTGATCGCGCATTTCGAGGGAAGGAGCCGACATGGTTTTCGCGAGAACTCAACGGTTGTACCCGTCGACGCTATCCGTACTGCGAGTCTTCGCAATCGGGGCAATCCAGTTCCGCGAGCCGGTCATGGGGGTCTTCCCCTAGCTGGAAAACGCGGGAATGTACATCGACGGACAGTCCATCTGCGGCGCAGATTCCAGAATCGTCCCGTGCCCATCGACAAGGCGGCAATGCACCGCTGAAGACTACGGAGACACATACCATGAGAGTTGGAAATCGCAAGACAAGCCCGGCCCGCCCTGCGGCGCTCGCCGCCATGGCCTCGTGCTCGTTGCTGCTGTCGGCCTGTGGCTCGAACGACGATGACGCGGCACCCGTCGTGGTGACTGCGCAGAAGGCCTGCGATGCCCTGTCGGGCAAGACCATCGCGGGCGCAACCCTCACCGCCGCCGCGGTGGCCGCGAGCGCAGCCGTACCGAGCTACTGCAAGGTCAATGGCACCATCGCTCCGGCCCTGAACTTCGAGATGCGTCTGCCGAACGCCTGGAACGGCAAGCTCTACTACGGCGGCGGCGGTGGCTACAACGGGTCGATCCCCGCGGTATCCGTGCCGGCACTGACTCAGGGTTACGCAACGGTCGCCAGCGACTCCGGCCACCAGGGCAGCGGGCTGTCTGCCGACTTCGCCTTGACCGACACCTTTGCAGCCCAGCTCTTCGGCAGCCTCTCGGTGCCGACGGTGATGTCGACCGCACTCGAGGCGGTGACCGCGGCCTACGGCATGCCGCCCTCCAAGTCATATTTCGAGGGCTGCTCCAACGGCGGGCGGGAAGCGTTGATGAACGTGCAGCGCTATCCGAACTTGTTTGACGGCGTCATCGCGCGGGCACCCGCCTACAACTGGGTGGGATTCATG
>NZ_JBFUFP010000835.1:0-2434 GCF_056403375.1 Rhizobacter sp. P2_H2 | reverse complement strand
CTTCAAGACGCTCGTCAAGGTGAAGCCGGGCGAGGCCTACCGCGCCGAGTCGGTGGCCGAGACGACCAAGGCCTTCACCGAGCGCTTCGGCAGCTTCGGCTATGCGTTCGCCCGCGTCGAGCCGCGCACCGACATCGACCGCGCGACCGGCCAGGTCGTGCTGACGCTGGTGGGCGATCCGCAGCGCCGCGTGTACGTGCGCCGCGTCAACGTCGCCGGCAACAGCCGCACCCGCGACGAGGTGGTGCGCCGCGAGTTCCGGCAGTTCGAATCGTCGTGGTACGACGGGCGCCGCATCAAGCTGTCGCGCGACCGGGTGGACCGGCTGGGCTACTTCAGCGAGGTCAACGTCGAGACGAACGAGGTGCCCGGCTCGCAGGACCAGGTCGACCTGACGCTGACCGTCAAGGAAAAGCCGACCGGCAACCTGATCGTCGGCGCCGGCTTCTCGAGCGCCGACCGGCTGGCGCTGAACGCATCGATCCGGCAGGACAACGTGTTCGGCTCGGGCAACTACCTCGGCATCGAGCTGAACACCAGCCGCTCGAGCCGCACGCTCGACCTGAGCGCGGTCGACCCGTACTTCACGATCGACGGCATCTCGCGCGCGGTCGACCTGTACTACCGCACCGTCAAGCCGCTGAACAGCCAGGGCGAGGAATACCAGCTGGTGACGCCGGGTGCGTCGATCCGCTTCGGCGTGCCGTTCAGCGAGTACGACACGGTGTTCTTCGGCATCGGCATCGAGCGCACCGAGATCCGCGGGGCGACCTCGCTGCCCAACAATTACTTCCTGTACCGCCTGCGTTACGGCGATGCAAGCACCTCGGTGCCGGTGACGATCGGCTGGTCGCGCGACCTGCGCGACAGCGCGCTGGTGCCCAACGACGGCAGCTTCAAGCGCATCAACATCGAATGGGGGGCCGCCGGCGACACGCGCTACGTCCGCACCAACACGCAGTACCAGCTGTACATCCCGATCACCAAGAAGTACACCCTGGCGTTCAACTCCGAGCTCGGCTGGGGCCGGGGCCTGAACGGCCAGCGCTACCCGATCTTCAAGAACTTCTACGGCGGCGGTCTCGGCACGGTGCGCGCGTTCGACCAGGGCTCGCTCGGGCCGGTCGACGTGGTCGGCTCGTACAGCGGCGGCCCGAAGCGGCTGAACATCAACAGCGAGCTGTACCTGCCGGTGCCGGGCTCGGGCAACGACCGCACGCTGCGCATCTTCGGCTACGTCGATGCCGGCAACGTGTGGGGCGAGAACGAGAAGCCCACCTGGGAGAGCATGCGGGCGTCGGCCGGCATCGGGCTGAGCTGGGTGTCGCCGGTGGGCCCGCTGAAGCTCAGCTACGGCGAACCCATCCGCTACAAGTCAACAGATAGAATTCAACGTTTGCAATTCCAGATCGGGACCGCGTTCTAATGAATAGCTCAAGATTGAAGTCCCTGCATCTCGTGCTGGCCGCCGCGACGCTGGCGTTCGCAGCCGTGGGTGTGCAGGCGCAGGAATTGAAGATCGGCTACGTGAGCCTCGACAAGGTGCTGCGYGATGCGGTGCCTGCGAAGGCGGCGCAGACCAAGCTGGAAGCCGAGTTCTCGAAACGCGAGAAAGACCTGAACGAGTTCGGCACCCGCCTGAAGGCGGCCGGCGACAAGCTCGAGAAAGACCAGCCGACGCTGGCCGAATCCGAGAAGACCCGCCGCCAGCGCGACCTGATCGACCAGGACCGCGAGTTCCAGCGCAAGCGCCGCGAGTTCCAGGAAGACCTGAACCAGCGCAAGAACGAGGAACTGGCCTCGGTGGTGGAGCGGGCCAACAAGGTCATCAAGCAGATCTACGAGACCGACAAATACGACCTCATCCTGCAGGATGTCGTCTTTGCCAGCCCGCGCATCGACATCACCGACAAGGTGATCAAGGCGCTGAACGCCCAGCAAGGCGGCAAGTGAGCCGTGGATGCGGTTCAACTCGGTGACATCGCCGCCCAGCTCGGCGGCGAACTGATCGGCAGCGCCTCGCTGCGCATCGACCGCATCGGCCCGCTCGAGGGCGCCACGCCCGGCACGATCTCCTTTCTCTCGAATCCCCGCTATGCCGCGCAGCTCGCGGCCAGCGCCGCCGGCTGCGTGATCGTCGCGCCGGCCATGCGCGATGCAGCGGTCGCCCGCGGCGCGGCCCTGGTCTGCGACGACCCCTACCTGGCCTTCGCGAAGCTCACGCAGTGGTGGGCGGCGCGCTCGCGCCCGGCGGTGGCGGCCGGCATCCACCCGAGTGCCGTCGTCGAGGCGGGCGCCGTGATCGACGCCGGCGCGAGCATCGGCGCGTTCGTGCTGGTCGAGGCCGGCGCGCGCATCGGCGCCGGCGCCGTCATCGGGGCGCACTGCGTGATCGGTCGTGGCGCGAGCGTCGGCGCCGGCACGCGTCTCGCGC
>NZ_JBFUFP010000834.1:0-2435 GCF_056403375.1 Rhizobacter sp. P2_H2 | reverse complement strand
GCCGCGGTGATCAAGAACATCCGCGGCGTCGGCTACCGGGTGACGCAAGACTGATGCGCTTGATCGAACGCTACCTGCTGGCCTGGCTGATGGGGGCGCTCGCGCTTGGCGGCCTGCTGGTCGCCATCGTCACCTACGTGGTCACGCTGGACGAGATGAACGAGGTGTTCGACGCCGACCTGAAGAACGTCGCGCAGTCGGTGGCACGCTACCACCGTGCCGCCTACAACGCGGGCCGCCACGACGCCCTGGCGCTGCCCGAGCGCGACGACACGCCCGAGGACGTCGAGATCGTCACGCTGACCTGGACCGCCGACGGCGAGCGCGTCTACGCCTCGGACCCGCGCGTGAAGCTGCCGTTCTCGCGCACCGAGGGCCTGGCGCGGCTCGATGTCGATGGCGAGGCCTGGATCGTCTACTCGAGCGTGGCCGCCGACGGCGTCGCGCAGGCGGCGCAGCGCGTCTCGCAGCGGCACCAGATGGCGGCCGAGTCGGGTGCGAAGGTGTTCCCGCCGATGCTGGTGCTGGTCGTCGTGGTCGGCGGGCTGTTGGTGTTCGGCCTGCGGCGCGGGCTGCAGCCGCTCGGCGACACGGCGCGCGACGTGGCGGCGCGCAGCGCGCGCTCGATGCTGCCAATCGCCACCGACGGCGTGCCGCGCGAGATCAAGCCGCTGGTGCTGTCGATCAACGACCTGCTCGGGCGGCTGTCGGAAGCATTCTCGGCGCAGCGCCGGTTCCTGGCCGATGCGGCCCACGAGCTGCGGACACCGGTGACGGCGCTGCGCTTGCAGGTGCACCTGCTGCGSCGCTCGGACAGCCCGGCCGCGCGSSAGGATGCGCTGGACGAGCTGGAGCAGGGCGTGATCCGCTCGGAGCGGATGGTGCAGCAGCTGCTGGCGGTGGCGCGCTCGGAKCCCGATGGCGAGACGATGCGCGTCGARCRGGTCAGCCTGGACGACCTGGYGCGCTCGGTGGTGTCGGATTTCGCGCTGAAGGCSGAGCACCGSCGCATCGACCTCGGCGCGCRSGTCGGYGYCGGCSTCGMGGYGCAGGCCGAYGCSCACCAGCTGCGCGTGCTGCTCGACAACCTGGTCGARAACGCGCTGCGCTACACGCCGGCCGGCGGCGTGGTCGACGTCGAGGCSGACCTGCAGGACGGGCGSCCGCGCCTGCGCGTGRTCGACAACGGCCCCGGCRTCCCGGYGGCCGAACGCGAGCGCGTGTTCGACCGCTTCTACCGCGGCGAGGACGCGCARTCGCTGGCCCCSGMRAGCGGCGGCAGCGGCCTGGGCCTGGCCATCGTGCGCGCSATYGCSGAGCGSCAYCACKCGARCGTCRGCCTGCACACGCCGGMASRRCATSGCGGATTGGARGTCCGGGTCGTSTTCTCCCAACTTCAYGGAGCCTGAGATGAACATGCCSGCCAGCTGGTTTCAATGGGCCCTGCTGTCGGCSGCGTTCGCCGCGCTGACGGCGATCTTCGCGAAGATCGGCATCCGCGGCGTCGACTCCGACYTCGCGACGCTGGTGCGCACCAGCGTGATCCTGGTCGTGCTGGCCGCCTTCGTCATGGSGACCGGCAARTGGTCGAACCCRCTCGMSCTGCCRGGCAGGACYTGGYTGTTCCTGGTGCTKTCSGGCCTGGCCACCGGRGCSTCGTGGGTCTGCTACTTCMGRGCGCTGCAGATCGGCRAYGCRTCGCRGGTGGCSCCGGTCGACAAGCTGAGCCTGGTGCTGGTCGCGGTGTTCGCCTTCGCCTTCCTCGGCGAGCGCCCGAGCCTGCGCGAATGGGCCGGCATCGCGATGGTGGCAGGTGGGGTACTTTTGTTGTCACTCAAGCGTTGAGAGCCAGAGTGGACCGAGCCCAGTCGGCGCCACGCCGGTTCGCCCGAAGACTGTGAACGCGCATTGGGCAGTTTCAACTGCAGCACCGGGAGCGAGAGCAGCGCCATGGGCCAAGCTGGTTAACACGCGGTAGCCATAGCGCCAGTGAAGAAGCACCTGCCTCGCCGCTGATTGGCCCCCGGTTTCTCAAGTCGAGGTTCTTGGCGGATACGGTTTCGGCGAGATCACCCTGCACGCAGTTGGGCCACCAATTTGTCTTGTAAGTCCGAGGTAGTCGCCGGCGACAACGCCCTGGCCGTGGAAGGCTTCCGTTCAGGGGGCTCAACAAGTCTCGAATTGTGCCGATCACTCAGTGGCGTACCCGTTTGTTGTCGCGCAAGTCCTCACCGGAAAAAGCCCATGTACATCTCGTTCAATCACATGAAGATTGGCACCAAGCTCGGACTGGGGTTTGGTCTTCTGATCTCTTTCCTCGTCGGCTTGGCGATGTATGCGTCGGTCGCCATGTCGGGCATTCATGCCAACGTCGTCAGTCTCACCGACGACCGCATGATCAAGATCGAGATGCTCTCCGAAATCAAGGACAACGC
>NZ_JBFUFP010000833.1:0-2436 GCF_056403375.1 Rhizobacter sp. P2_H2 | reverse complement strand
GGTGCGCTCGCTCCGGGCGCCGGCACCGCAGCGGCCGCGCGGCCCCCCGTCGGCCGCAGGCGCGGCGAGGTCTCGGTGCCGACCCACATCTCGGTCTCGTTCGCGTCGGGGCGGCGCAGGTTGCGCACGATGCGCGGCGTGATCGCGAGGACCAGCTCGGTGCGCGACGAATCGTCGAGCTGGCTGGAGAACACCCGCCCCAGCACCGGCAGGTCGCCCAGGCCCGGCACGCGGCTCGCGTTGGAGCGGTCCTCGCTGCTGATCAGGCCGGCCAGGATCTGCGTCTCGCCATCGCGCAGGCGCAGCAGCGTCGACGCATTGCGGGTGCCGATCTGGTAGGCGAGCGTGCCCGAGGCTGTCTTGACCTGGCCGGCCAGCGAGCTGACCTCGAGCGCGACGCGGATCGCCACGTCGTCGTCGGCGTAGATGGTCGGCTCGACCTCCAGCTTCAGCCCGACCTCGATGTAGTTGACGCTGTCGGAGACGAAGCTGCCGCTGCCGCCGATGGTGGCGGTGATCACCGGCACCTTGTCGCCGATCAGGATCTTGGCCTTCTCCTTGTTGCGCGCGCGGATGCGCGGGTTGGCCAGCGTGTTGAAGTCGCCGACCTCGCGGCGCAGGTTGACGAGCAGGCCGCCGACGGTCAGGCCGATGTTGTCGCGCGTCAGGTTGCGCACGTTGCCGAGCGTGAGCCCGGTCGCGCCGGCCGGCGGCAGCGGCGTCAGCGCGAAGGTGTCGGGGAACTTGACGCCCAGCTCGGTGAGGCGGGTGCTGCGGATCTCGATCACCTCGACGTCGAGCATCACCTCGGGCTCGTGCGCGTCGTACAGGGCCATCAGGCGCTCGGCGAGCTGGATGTTCTCGGGCGAATCGCGCAGCGCGAGCATGTTGGTGCGCTCGTCCACATAGGGCTCGCGCACGCGCAGCATCGAGCGCAGGAAGGCGGCCGCGCTCTTCGCGTCGCCGCTCGCGAGGTAGAACACCTTGACGACCTGCTCCTGGTGCTCGCGCTGCTTCTCGGGCGTGTTCGGGTAGATCAGCAGCGTCTGGCTGTCGATCACCTTCTTCGCGAGCTGGTTGGTGCTGACGATCAGGTCGATCGCGTCCTCGACGCGGGCCGAACGCAGGAAGACGGTGACGCGGGCGTCGGGGCGCACGTCCTTGTCGAGGATGAAGTTGATGCCGCTGTTGCGCGACACCACGTCGAGCACGGTGCGCAGCCCGGCGTCGCGGAAATCGAGCGAGATCGGGCGGGTCTCGGCCAGCCCCTTCTGGTTGGCGCGCGCCTCGGCCTGGCGCACGTCGACCTCGATGCGGCGCTGGAACGCGAGCAGGTCGGAGTTGCGCGGGTTGTCCTTCAGCGCCTGCTCCACCACGCGCAACGCGGCGGCGTTCTGCTGCGCGGCGGCCAGGCGCTCGGCCTCGGTGAGCGCGGCGCGCTGGCGCTGCTCGGTGGCCACGTCGGCGAGCAGGTCGTCGATGCGGCTGCTGGTCGGGTTCAGCGCCTTCGCGCGGCGCAGCGCCTGCTCGGCGACCTCGTAGCGGCCGGCGGCACGCGCGGCGGCCGATTCGGCGATCAGCCGGGCCAGCGCCTCGGTGCGGGCCTGCACCTGGCCGCTGCGCAGCGTGGTGCTGTTCGGGTACTCCTTCAGCCCGGCGTCGAGCTGGCTGAGGGCCTGTTCGTAGTTGCCGGCGCGCAGCGCCTGCTGGGCTTCGTCGCGGTAACGCTGCTCGGCGCAACCGGCGAGCAGCAGCGCGGCCAGTGCGAAGGGCAGTGCGCGGAGGGTTCGGGCGAGGGTGGTCATGCTGCTGCTGGCGTTCACTGCGGTGGCGGCGCGATGCCGATGGTGGCGCGCTGCCCGAGGGGCGGGTAGACCAGCTGCACGGCCTGGTCGGTGATGGATTCGACGACATAGCCGTCGTCCAGGCGCTGGTCGACGGCCACCTCGATCGGCACGCCGGTGCCTTTCACGAGGTAGACGATCGAGGCGCCTTCGGGCGTGAGCATGCGGCCGAAGAAGCGGTAGTTCATCGGCGGGGCCATCGGTGCCGGCGGTGGCGGCGCGACGACGGGCACCGGCTTCGGCGCGGGTGGCGGAGGTGGTGCGGGTGGCAGGACCGGCTGGAAGATGTCGCGCTTGGCGGGCTCGAGGGCCTGGGCCGGCCACTGTGCGGGCAAGGGCCCGGCGGGCGTGGCGCGATCCCAGCGCGCGGGGCCGGGTGCCGCCTGCAACAGCGGGCGCTCGTCGGCTGGCGCAGGCGCATCGTTGCCGCGCACCGCGGCCGCGACCAGCGTGGGCGCCTGCCGCGTGGCCCACAGCGAGGCGGCGGTGAGGGCGAGCGTGCCGCCCAGGGCCCACCAGAGGCTCTTGCGCATCGGCATCAGCGGCTGGCCTCCGAGGCGCGGGGCGCCGGTGCGCTCGCCGCGGTCAACAG
>NZ_JBFUFP010000832.1:0-2440 GCF_056403375.1 Rhizobacter sp. P2_H2 | reverse complement strand
GTGTTGCACCGATGAACCCCGCTTTCCTGTACCTCGACGATTCGATGCTGGTGGTCGACAAGCCGAGCGGCCTGCTGGCCGTGCCCGGCCGCGGCGAGGCCGGGCTCGACAACCAGGCCTCGCGCGTGCAGGCCGCGGTGGCCGATGCGCTGGTGGTGCACCGGCTCGACATGTCGACCTCCGGGCTGATGCTGTTCGCCCGCGGCAAGGAGATGCAGCGCCGCCTCAGCCATGCCTTCGCGCAGCGCGAGGTGCACAAGGAATACATCGCGGTGGTCGACGGGCTGCTGGCGGCCGACCGCGGCGAGATCGACCTGCCGCTGCTCACCGACTGGCCGAACCGGCCGAAGCAGAAGGTCGACTTCGCCGATGGCAAGCCCGCGCTGACCCGCTACACCGTGCTCGAACGCGATGCCGCACGCGGCACCACGCGCCTGCGGCTCGAGCCCGTCACCGGCCGCTCGCACCAGCTGCGCGTGCACCTGCTGGCCATCGGCCACCCGATCGTCGGCGACGCGCTCTACGCGCCGCCCGATGCCCTTGCGAAGGCGCCGCGATTGCTGCTGCACGCACAATCGCTGGCGCTGCCGCACCCGGTCGACGGGCGGCCGATGCGCTTCCACAGCCCCGCCCCGTTCTGACCCCATGCACACCGCCGTCGAGCTCGCCAAGTCGTACCGCCTGTTGAACCACGGGCCCACGGTGCTGGTCAGCGCCGCGCATGGCGGGCAGCGCAACATCATGGCGGCGGCCTGGTCGATGCCGCTGGATTTCAACCCGCCGAAGGTCGCCGTGGTGCTCGACAAGAGCACCGTCACGCGGCAGCTGGTCGAGGGCTCGGGCACGTTCGCGCTGAACGTGCCGACGCGGGCCCAGGCCGAGGCGACGCTGGCGGTCGGCGGCATCTCGGCCCGCGAGCTGCCGGCGGGCCAGGACAAGTTCGCCGCGTTCGGCCTGACGGCCTTCGACGCGAGCCGCATCGAGGCCCCGCTGCTCGAAGGCTGCGCCGCCTGGCTCGAATGCCGGCTGTTGCCCGAGCCGCACCTGCAGAACCAGTACGACCTGTTCCTCGGCGAGGTGATCGCCGCCTGGGCCGATCCGCGCCTGTTCGCCGACGGCCACTGGCTCGACGCCGCGGCCGGCAGCACGGTGCACTACATCGCCGGCGGACGCTTCTTCGCCACCGGCGAAGCCTTCGACGCCAAGGCGCTGCCGCGGCGGTCGTAACATCGCCGTCTCGCGTCCATCACGCCCTCCACCCATGCAGCCCCCAGCCCGCTCCCGCCGCCGCCTGTCGCTGGTGCTGGCGTCGGCGCTGTGGCTGGCAGGCTGTGCCTCTCCCGCGATTCCGCGCGCCACGCTGGAGCAGCAGGTCGCCGACACCGAGCGCGCGTTCGCGAAGACCATGGCCGACCGCGACCACGCGGCCTTCACCAGCTTCCTCGCCGACGACACCGTGTTCTTCTCCGGCCCTGTGCCGCTGCGCGGCAAGGCCGCCGTGGCCGCGTGGTGGAAGCGCTTCTACGAGGGCGACAAGGCCCCGTTCTCGTGGCGCCCCGACAAGGTCGAGGTGCTCGATTCCGGCGAGCTCGCGCTGAGCACCGGCCCGGTGTTCGACCCCGACGGCAAGCCGGTCGCGAGCTTCACCTCGGTGTGGCGCCAGGTCTCGCCGGGCGTCTGGCGCATCGTCTTCGACAAGGGCTGCAACTGCCCCTGACCCCCCTCTTCTTCCTCCCCACGCTTCGTGTCCACACTCCCCGCCGTTCCGCTGTCGCTGTTCTCCCTGCCCGCCTTCATGCGCTTCTGGTACGCGCGGGTCGCGGCCACCATGGCCAACCAGATGCTGATGGTGGCCGTCGGCTGGGAGATGTACGAGCTCACCGGCAGTGCCTGGGACCTGGGCCTGGTCGGGCTGCTGCAGTTCCTGCCGGCGCTGTTGCTGACGCTGGTGGCCGGCCACGTCGCCGACCGGCACGACCGCAGCCGCATCCTCGCGCTGTCGATGGCGGTGCAGCTGGCGATCGCCGGCGTGCTGGCCACCGCCACGCACGGCCACTGGGCCAGCCGCGAGCTGCTGCTGGTGCTGTCGATCGCGATCGGATGCGCGAAGGCCTTCCAGATGCCGGCCCAGCAGGCGATGGTGCCGCTGCTGGTGCCGGCCGACACCCTGCCGCGCGCGATGGCCTTCAGCTCGGGCGGCATGCAGGCCGCCATCATCGGCGGGCCGGCGCTCGGCGGCTTCATCTACGTGGCCGGGGCCGACGTCGTCTACGCCGTCTGCGGCGCGCTGTTCGCGGTCGCCGCGGTGCTGTTCCTGCGCATCGGCCATCCGCACGTGCCGCCGCCGAAGGAGCCGGTGACGCTGCGCACCGTGCTGGCCGGCGTCGGCTTCATCTGGAACCGGCCGGTGGTGCTGGGTGCCATCTCGCTCGACCTGTTC
>NZ_JBFUFP010000831.1:0-2442 GCF_056403375.1 Rhizobacter sp. P2_H2 | reverse complement strand
CGGCAACAGCGACGGCGTCGGCAGCAATGCGCAGTTCCGGTTCATTTCGATTCACTCCGACTCGATAGGCGACACCGACCCGGTCGGCCTCTGCATCGACCGGAACGGCAACCTCTATGTCGCGGACACCGGCAACAACAGCGTGCGCAAGGTCACCCCGGCGGGCGAAGTGACCACGATCGCCACGGTGCCCGATCCGCGAGGCATTGCCGCGGATCCGAACGGCAACGTCTTCGTGTCGAACTACAGCGCGATCCGGCGTGTCACGCCTCAAGGCGTGGTCACCCTGTTCGCAGGCGACGTGCAGCAATGGGGTTCGGCAGACGGACAAGGCACCGCCGCTCGGTTCACCGATCCACGCGGTTTGGCGGCAGACGCTGGTGGCAACATCTATGTGGCCGACACTGGCAATGCCACGATCCGGCGGATCACCTCCAACGGGTCCGTCACGACGCTGGCTGGCACGGCCGGCCAAAGCGGCACGGCAGATGCGACGGGCAGCGCCGCTCGCTTCAGCGTCGTGCTGGGCCTTGCGGTGGACAGCCAGCAGAACATCTACGTGGCCGATCTGGGCGGCGCCGGCGGTACAGGCCATCCGATCGCAAAGACGGTTCGAAAGGTGACGCCGGCCGGCGTGGTCAGCACCGTCGTCGGCAAGCCCGGCAGCGCCGGCAACATCCTGGGGGCACTTCCGGCGTCGCTCGGCCAGATCGGATCCGTCGCTGTCGTCAGCGACAAGCAACTCGTCATCACGGCGAACGACGGTGTGTTCCTGGCGACCTTCCCCTGAGAGACCGCTCTCAGCCTCGTGCGATGATCGGATCGCACGAGGCGCGAGCCCTGCTCCTCGCAATCTTCGAGAGACCGAGCATGGAAACCTTGGACGACATGCGACGGCGCCACCTGCTGACCATCGAACAGCACGCCGAGATCGGCGCCTGGGTCGCCAGCGCCAAGTCGCCGGAAGCGATCATGGCGATGCCGCCCCACCTGTGGCGCGCGCTGTCGCTCGCCAGCGTGCTGATGAACGTCGATGCCGAGTTGACGCAGGCGCCGATGCTCGGCGAAGGCTGACATCGCCGCCCGGGCCTGCGCCGGTCGCCTGACTACGCGGGCGGGAACTTCTGATTCAGATCGGCGAGCAATCTCTCCATCACGGCCCCCGCATTCAGCGCGTTGTTCTTCAGAGCAACCTCCACCGTCCACATCTGATTGCCAAGGGCCGCCCCCCAGGCCGCGTGATTGAACCGCTCGGTGTTGCACATCTGGATCAACGCCTTCACATCTGCGTCCATCCAAACCCCGCCGATGGGCATGCGATTCAAGAGTGTCCGAAACTGTCCCACCGACGGGGGCGGGCTGCCCGTGTGCTGCGACACCAGCTTTTGCACAGTCTCCCAAGCCTTGAATCGCCCGGAACGCCCCGAGTCAGTAGCATTGAGCTTTTGCAGATCCGTGAACACGGCTTGCTCGTCCGGCGAGACGTGGGTCTCGAAGTCAGGGCTCGAGACGATCCCATTCACCCGTTTGCGCACGTCGCTCCACGCAATCTGCTGCGTGTTCCCGACCGTCTGGATGCCCTTGCTCCAGTCCGCGAGGTCCTGGCACGCGGCCTGACAGGAACTGGTCGGCTTGCGCTGTGGCGCAGCCTCGGGGGCTGAAACCTGCCGCTGTTGCGCCGCCGGCGATGMAGCGGGCGCCTGATGGCCGGCAGGCCAAAAGTTCTTGACGGTGCGGCCCACCGCCGTCCATGCGCTGTATCGCGCCTGTCCCGGCTGCCCCAGCAGAGGCTTCAGAGCCTCGATGCTGTTGCTCAACGCCGGCGCCAACTGCGCAAATTCAGGAAAGGTGGTCAGGGTGTTCACGATCTCCTGGGCGAGCATCCAGTCCTCGGGCTGGACTTCGGGCGTGGTCTTCCCGCGCGGCGCGTTGACACGCTGGTCGTCGTAGTACGCCAGCATGCTCTTCAAGGCATCGAAATGCGCCTTGAAATCCTGCACCTGTCCGCGCGAACGCGCAGCCAGGAACGGAACACTCTGCATGGTGGCGAACGAGGCCACCTTGAACATGTGCGACCCGGAGCGAGAGGCCAGATGGCTTTGCACGCAGTGCCCTGCGGAACTGCGCTGCCTGGAAAGCGTGGTGACCCTTGCGGCGTGTTCCGGTGAGGGGGCACTCAGCGAGCGCGAGATCTTGCGAACAGCATTGGGCTGAAGTTTGGTGGAAGGACCCATGGTGGCCTCTGTGTTGAAGTGACGCCCCAGGCGCCACCTCAGCCTCACAAGCGCCGAGCCCTCACCCGAGTAACGCCCTGTATGTCACGCCAGCCGCCACATCGTTCCACGCGCACAACAACCATCCCCACACAACCTCCCCCCAAACGCCCCGCCATCCAGCAGCAAGTTCTGACCCGTCAGGTACCCCGCCTGCACGCTGCACAGG
>NZ_JBFUFP010000830.1:0-2444 GCF_056403375.1 Rhizobacter sp. P2_H2 | reverse complement strand
ACGTTCGCCAGTTCACGCCGCCACAGCAGCTTGGTCAGTGCCGACGCCAGCGCGGTGACGCCGAAAGCGGGTCCGAGGAAGTTCAGCAGGTGCCACAGTGCGTCCAAAGGTCCCATCGACTGGTTCTCGCAAAAGCTGGCCCGGAAGTTGCCGACAAACCGCGTTATTGTGACGAATCGTCAGCGCCTATGACGGTCTTGAGAATCGGCAAACGCCCGACGGCGTTGCAAATTTTATAATCTGCCCATGAGTGTCTTCGCCCTCGGTCTGAACCACACGACGGCTCCGCTGGATTTGCGGGGCCGTTTTGCGTTCACGCTCGAGCAGCTGGCGCCGACGCTGCAGGGTTTCCGCGAGCGGGTTGCGCGCCCGAGCGGCAGCCCCGAGGCGGCGATCCTGTCCACCTGCAACCGCACCGAGCTGTACTGCGCGGCCGAGCCGGCGCTGGTGCGCCCGGCGATCGACTGGCTGGCGGGCGTGGGTGGCGTGGCGAGCAACCACTTCATGGACCATGCCTACGTGCTGGAGGGCGGCGCCGCGGCGCGCCATGCCTTCCGCGTCGCGAGCGGCCTCGATTCGATGGTGCTGGGCGAGCCGCAGATCCTCGGCCAGATGAAGCAGGCGGTGCGCGAGGCCAGCACCGCCGGCACGCTGGGCACCACGCTGCACCAGATGTTCCAGCGCTCGTTCGCGGTCGCGAAAGACGTGCGCACCTCCACCGAAATCGGCTCGCACTCGATCAGCATGGCCGCTGCCGCGGTGCGCCTGGCCTCGCAGCTGTTCGAGGACCTGCGCGACACCAAGGTGCTGTTCGTCGGCGCCGGCGAGATGATCGAGCTGGTCGCCACGCACTTCGCGGCCCGCGCGCCGCGCGCGATGGCGGTGGCCAACCGCACGCTCGATCGCGGCGAGAAGCTGGCCAGCCGCTTCGGCGCCGAGGCGATCCGCCTGTCCGACCTGCCGGCCCGGCTCGGCGAGTTCGACGCCGTCATCTCGTGCACCGCCAGTTCGCTGCCGATCATCGGGCTGGGCGCCGTCGAGCGTGCACTGAAGGCGCGCAAGCACCGCCCGATGTTCATGGTCGACCTGGCCGTGCCGCGCGACATCGAACCCGAGGTCTCGCGGCTGAACGACGTCTACCTCTACACCGTCGACGACCTGTCGGCGCTGGTGCAGACCGCCGGCGAGAAGCGCCAGGCCGCGGTCCAGCAGGCCGAGGTCATCATCGAGAGCGGCGTGCAGAGCTTCGTGCACTGGCTCGACCAGCGCGGCACCGTGCCGCTGATCCAGGCGCTGAATGCGCAGGCCGACGACTGGCGCGCCGCCGAGATCGCCCGCGCCCGCAAGATGCTCGCGAAGGGGGAGGACCTCGATGCGGTGCTGGAGGCGCTGACCCGCGGCCTGACCCAGAAGATGCTGCACGGCACGCTCGCCGAGTTGCATGCCGCCGACAGCGAGCAGCGTGCCGCGCTCGCGCAGACGGTGTCGCGCCTCTTCCTGCGCGGCGCGCCGCGCAAGCCGGGCGACAACCACTAGCGACGCCCCGTCCGCCGCATGACGGCGGGGCGGGCGCACCCTGTTGCGGCTTCGGCCGCGCGCCGGCTCCGCGAACCCTTTCCGGAGCCCCGATGAAAGACACCCTCCGCCAGCAGTTCGAACGCCTCGCGTTGCGGCTGAGCGAACTCGATGCATCGCTCGCCGACCCGTCGGTGGTCAGCGACATGAACCGCTTCCGCAGCCTGACCCGCGAGCACGCCGAGGTCGACGGCGTGGTGCAGCGCTTTCGCCGCTACCAGCAGCGCGAGCGCGACCTGCTGGCCGCGCGCGACATGCTGGCTGACGCAGACCTCGCCGAGATGGCGCGCGAGGAGATCGCCGCCGCCGAGGCCGACCTCGAACGCCTGCAGGGCGAGCTGCAGACCGCGCTGCTGCCGCGCGATCCGGACGACGGCCGCAATGCCTTCCTCGAGATCCGCGCCGGCACCGGCGGTGACGAATCGGCGCTGTTCGCCGCCGACCTGCTGCGCATGTACACCCGCTATGCGGAGCGCCGCGGCTGGCGCACCGAGCTGATGTCCGAGAGCATGTCCGATCTCGGCGGCTACAAGGAAGTGGTGCTGCGCGTCGACGGCGACGACGTGTACGCGCGGCTGAAGTTCGAATCGGGCGGGCACCGCGTGCAGCGCGTGCCGCAGACCGAGACGCAGGGGCGCATCCACACCAGCGCCTGCACCGTCGCAGCGATGCCGGAGCCCGACGAGGCCGAGGAGATCCAGCTGAACCCGGCCGACCTGCGCATCGACACCTTCCGCGCGAGCGGCGCCGGCGGCCAGCACGTCAACAAGACCGACAGCGCGATCCGCATCACCCACCTGCCGACCGGGCTGGTCGCCGAATGCCAGGACGACCGCTCGCAGCACCGCAACAAGGCGAAGGCGCTGGCC
>NZ_JBFUFP010000829.1:0-2446 GCF_056403375.1 Rhizobacter sp. P2_H2 | reverse complement strand
CCCGAAGACCTTCACCGAGATCCGCCGCATCCCGACCGGCAAGGAACCGCACCACCTCTACCTGACGCCCGACGAGAAATCGCTGATCGTCGCCAACGCACTGAGCGATTCGCTGACGCTGGTCGACCCGGTCACCGCCGAGGTGCAGCGCACGATCACGAAGATCTCCGACCCGTACCACCTGCGTTTCTCGCCCGACATGAAGTGGTTCGTCACCGCGGCGAACCGGCTGAACCACATCGACATCTACCGCTGGGAGCCGGCCGACGCGGCCAACCCGATGAAGCTCGCCGGCCGCGTGCCGGCATCGCGCACGCCCAGCCACCTGTCGATCGACAGCAAGAGCACCGTCATCTACTCGTCGATGCAGGACAGCGACGAGTTGATGGCGATCGACATCGCGACCCAGAAACCGCGCTGGAAGATCACCGTCGGCAAGCTGCCGGCCGACGTCTACCTGACGCCCGACGACAAGCTGCTGCTGGTCGGCCTCACCGGCGACGAGTTCGTCGAGGTCTACGACGTGAGCCAGGCGCAACCGAAGCTGGTCAAGCGCATCCTGACCGGCGCCGGCGCGCATGCGTTCCGCAGCCGCGGCGACGGCCAGCATGTGTTCGTCAGCAACCGCGTTGCCAACACCATCAGCATGATCGACACCCGCACGCTGAGCGTGGTCGACACCTACCCGGCGCCGGGTGGCCCCGACTGCATCGACGTGCTGGCCGACGGCAAGACGCTGTTGGTCAGCTCGCGCTGGGCGCGCAAGCTGACGCTGGTCGACATCGAGAAGAAGCAGGTGATCCGCCAGGTGGCAGTGGGCCGCTCGCCGCACGGGGTGTGGACGCTCGACCATGCGTCGCGCCGCTAGGCCTGTCCTTGTCGCAGCGCTGATCGCGGCGCTGGCCGCACCGGCCCATGCCGCCGGCTGCGACAAGCCGGTCTACCTGACGCTGGACACCGGCCACATGGGCGTGGCCCCGCTGGTCGCCGAGGTGCTGAACCGCGAGCAGGTGAAGGCGACCTTCTTCCTCGCCAACGAGAAGACGAAGACCGACGGCACCAGCCTCGATGACCAGTGGGCGCCGTGGTGGAAGGCCCGTGCGGCCGAAGGCCACCTGTTCGGCTCGCACACCTTCGACCATGTCTACTGGGTGGCCGATGTGAAAACCGGCATGAAGGGCGGCGGCTTCAAGGTGCGCCCCAGTGCCGGCCCGAACGCCGGCCAACTGCTGACCTGGACCGCGGCCGAGTACTGCGCCGAGCTGCAGCGCCCCGCCGACCGCTTCCGCGCGATGACGGGGCAGGCGATGCCGCATCTGTTCCGGGCGCCGGGCGGCAAGACCTCGCCGGCGCTGCTGGCCGCGGCCAAGGCCTGCGGCTGGACGCATGTGCCGTGGAGCGCCGCCGGTTTCCTCGGCGACGAACTGCCGAGCGATCGCTACCCGAACGCGCAACTTTTGCAGCGTGCGCTGGATCACATCCGGCCGGGCGACGTGATGCTGGCCCACCTGGGCATCTGGTCGCGCCAGGACCCGTGGGCGCCGGCGGTGCTCGAGCCGCTGATCCAGGGGCTCAAGCAACGCGGCTTCTGCTTCGCGACGCTGCGCGACCACCCGGCCTACCGGGATGCCGCGCAGCGCTGATCCCTTCTGAAG
Source organism: Rhizobacter sp. P2_H2 (assembly GCF_056403375.1). NCBI lineage: Bacteria > Pseudomonadati > Pseudomonadota > Betaproteobacteria > Burkholderiales > Sphaerotilaceae > Rhizobacter > Rhizobacter sp. P2_H2. The sequence goes on along the minus strand of NZ_JBFUFP010000829.1, from coordinate 791 downwards.
TCATTCACCTTCCCGCCATGATCGATTCGTTGCTGCTCGCCTTCACCGACGCCTTCGGCCGCGTGCAGCAGGCGCTGTTCGAAGGCGTCGTGCAGCCGCTCGCCTTCCAGCTCGGGCTCGGCAACGTCGTCGAGGATGCGTTCGATGCCACCGGCTGGCTGCTGGTCGGCCTGCTGCAGATCGTCGTGCTGCTGGTGGTGTTCGGCGCGCTGGAGCGCTGGCGCCCGGTCGAGCCGGTGACGGACAGGCGCGCGGTGCGCGTCGACGTGCTGTACACGCTGATCCACCGGCTCGGGCTGTTCCGCGTGGGCTTGTTCTTCGCGGTCGATCCGCTGTTCGACGAGGCCTTCGGCGCCGCGCGGCTGGCGGGCCTGCCGACCTGGCAGCTCGACGAGTGGTTCGCGCCGTGGTGGGCGGGTGTCACCGACACCGCGTGGTTCAGCTTCGTCGCCTACCTGCTGGTGTTCGATTTCGTCGACTACTGGATCCATCGCGGCCAGCACCAGTTCCACTGGTGGTGGGGGCTGCATTCGCTGCACCACAGCCAGCGGCAGATGACGATGTGGAGCGACAACCGCAACCACCTGCTCGATGACCTGATCCGCGACAGCGTGATCGTGGTCGTCGCGCGGCTGATCGGGATCCCGCCGGGGCAGTTCATCGCGGTGGTGGCCTGCACGCAGCTGCTGGAGAGCCTGTCGCATGCGAACCTGCGGGTGTGGTTCGGCCCGGTGTTCGAGCGCGTGTTCGTCAGCCCACGCTTCCACCGGCTGCACCACAGCATCGGCCTG
>NZ_JBFUFP010000828.1:0-2451 GCF_056403375.1 Rhizobacter sp. P2_H2 | reverse complement strand
GCCACGAGCTGACGCCGAACGCGGTGGCGGCCTGCACGTAATCGAGCTCGCGCAGCTTCATCGTCTCGGCGCGCAGCAGCCGGCACAGCGTGGCCCAGCCGGTCAGGCCGAGGATCACGCACAGCAGGAAGAGCCGCACGTCGGCGCGCTCGGCGCCGGTCTCGAACAGGTCGGGGTGGGTGTCGATGAAGACCTGCATCATCAGCACGCAGGCGGCGATCAGCAGCACGTTGGGCACCGACGACAGCGTCGTGTAGAGGTACTGGATCACCTCGTCGATCCAGCCCTTGAAATAGCCCGCCAGGATGCCGAGTGCGACCGCGAGTGGAAGCGTTGCCACTGTCGACAGGCTGCCGATCACGAACGCGGTGCGGATGCTCTTGAAGGCCTGGTACAGCACGTCGTTGCCGGTGCGGTCGGTGCCGAACACGTGGTACTGGGTCGCGAGCGCGAAGATCGGCCCGAAGACCGCGCACAGCACCAGCACGGTGATCAGGCCGGCGCGCAGCGGCAGGTCGGTGTGGTTGTGCAGCAGCTGGTGCCACGCCTGGCGCCAGGTCCAGCCGTTGACGCGCGCGACCACCGCGGCCACCGCCGACACGATGGCCAGCCCGACCAGCATGCCGATCACGAGGCCCAGCAGGGCACGCCGCGCCACGTCGCCGGCCCACTCGGCCGCATCGTCCTTCAGGTGCGCGCCGCCGTGGTCGAGCCGTGGGAAGATGCGCTCGGTGCGGCCGTTGACCTCGCGCGAATCCTTCGTGAAGGCACGCGTGGCGAGCGGCGCTGAATAGGTGGTCTCGCGCCCCTCGACCTGCGTCGAGAGCACCACGTCGAGCAGCGATTCGGTGCGCGTGCTGTAGGCCTGCGCCTGCTGCGCGCCGGCGCTCGCGGCGTTCTGCAGCGCGCGCCGGAAGTGCACGCTGTCGACCACCGCGACGCCGAGGAACACCAGCAGGATCACCGCCGAGCACATCGCCGCCGGGTCATGGAACACCTTCAGCCACGAGGCGCGCAGGTTGGGGCTGCGGTGGATGCGCCAGCCGTACACGAACAGGGCGAGCACGAGCAGCATCACCACCACGTCCGACCACAGGAAAACAATCTTCGGCATGAGTTCAGTCCCGGTGCGCGCTCAGCTGAGCCGGACCCGGGGATCGACCCAGGTGTACGCGATGTCGATGAGGATGTAGGTGCCGATGTACAGCAGTGAGCCGATGAAGACGATGGAGCGCAGGATCGCGAAGTCCTGCCCCGAGATCGCATCGATCACGTAGGCACCCAGGCCCGGGATGCCGAAGAAGCTCTCGAACACCAGGCTGCCGAGGAACACGTAGGGCAGGTAGCTGCCGGCACTGGTGATGATCGGGATCAGCGCGTTCGGCAGCACGTGGCGGAACAGCACGCGCGGCTCCGACAGGCCCTTGGCGCGCGCGGTGCGCACGTAGTCGCGGCCGATCTCCTCGAGGAACATCGCGCGGTACAGCCGCCCTTCCCCGCCCAGGCGCGACAGCAGCGACAGGATCACCGGCAGGATCAGGAAGCGCACCGCATCAAGCCCCGGCGCGAAGCCCGAGATCGGCACCAGCCGGAACATGCGCGAGAACAGGAACTGCCCGACGATGATGTAGAACAGGCTGCTGATCGACAGCATCAGCACGCAGGCGACCACGCCCCAGAAGTCGATGCGCGAGTTCTTGAAGAACACCAGCAGCAGCGCGAAGCCCACGCTCGCGACGATCTGCAGCAGGAACAGCGGCACCGCGAGCTGCAGGCTGACCCACATGCGGGTGCGGATCTCATGGCCGATGTCGGTGGCGCTGCGCGCGTCGGAGCGGCCGAACTTCAGCGCCAGCAGCGAGACCGAGCGGTCCCAGAACACGGTGTCGGTGATGCGCTCGAGGCCGCTCGCCTTGTCGTTGACGTACAGCGGCTTGTCGTAGCCGCGCTCGGTCTTCCACTTCTCGATCTGCTCCTGCGTGACGCGCTTGCCGCCGATGTTCAGGCGCGCCATGTCGTCGGGCGTGTTGACGGTGAAGAACAGCAGGAAGGTGAACAGGTTGACCCCGAGCAGGATCAGGAAGCCRTAGAAGCCACGGCGGATCACGTAGTTCAGCATCGGTCAGGCTTTCGCGGGACGGGTGGCGACGCCGGCCAGGGCGTTGGCGCGTTCGCGGGCGATGAAGCCGCGCCGCGCGATCCAGGCGAGCAGCGCGAGCGCCGCCGCGATCAGCAGCAGCGGCCAGTACACCGGGTGGTTCCACTCGGCCTGCTTCGCGGTGCGCAGCACCGGGTCGAGCCGGTGGTAGCGCACCATGTCGCGGATCATGATGGTCGGCTTGCCGTTGTAGACCCACTGCTGGTAGGCGCCGGCGGCATACGGGTAGTAGCCGAACGACCAGACCGCGTCCTTGCGCGCGATGTCGACCATCTCGTCGATCACCTTCTGCT
>NZ_JBFUFP010000827.1:0-2458 GCF_056403375.1 Rhizobacter sp. P2_H2 | reverse complement strand
TTCCTGAACGGGCAGGCGCCGGGGATGCAGGGCGTGATGGGGAATTACCTCGAGCAATCGCGCAGCATGTTCGAGCAGATGGCCAAGCAGGCGGAGGCCCTTTTCCCGGGAATGCCCGGTTTCGTGCCTCCCAAGCGCTGATTCCAGCCCGTCCGCACCCGCGGGGCTTCGCCAATCGGCGAAAATCCGCGGATGACACAAGACCTGCTGGCGACAGCCACCCCCACGGCGTCCGCCTCCCCCAAGATCGGTTTCGTCTCGCTCGGCTGCCCGAAGGCGCTGACCGATTCCGAGCTGATCCTCACGCAACTGCGCGCCGAGGGCTACGACACCTCCAAGACCTTCGCCGGGGCCGACCTGGTGATCGTCAACACCTGCGGCTTCATCGATGACGCCGTCAAGGAAAGCCTGGACACCATCGGCGAGGCGCTGGCCGAGAACGGCAAGGTCATCGTGACCGGCTGCCTGGGCGCCAAGGCCGGCGACGGCGGCGGCAACCTGGTGCGCCAGATGCACCCGAGCGTGCTGGCCGTGACCGGCCCGCATGCCACGCACGAGGTGATGGACGCGGTGCACCTGCACGTGCCCAAGCCGCACGACCCGTTCATCGACCTGGTGCCGGCGCAGGGCATCAAGCTGACGCCGCGCCACTACGCCTACCTGAAGATCAGCGAAGGCTGCAACCACCGCTGCAGCTTCTGCATCATCCCCAGCATGCGCGGCGACCTGGTCTCGCGCCCGGTCGGCGACGTGCTCGGCGAGGCGCAGCGGCTGTTCGAATCCGGCGTCAAGGAACTGCTGGTGATCAGCCAGGACACCAGCGCCTACGGTGTCGACGTGAAGTACCGCACCGGTTTCTGGGACGGCAAGCCGGTGCGCACCCGCATGCTCGACCTGTGCGAGAAGCTCGGCGAGCTGGCCGAGCGCCACGGCGCCTGGGTGCGGCTGCACTACGTCTACCCGTACCCGCACGTCGACGAGGTGCTGCCGCTGATGGCCCAGGGCCGCGTGCTGCCCTACCTCGACGTGCCGTTCCAGCATTCGCACCCCGACGTGCTGAAGCGCATGAAGCGCCCGGCCAACGGCGAGAAGAACCTCGACCGCCTGCAGCGCTGGCGCGAGATCTGCCCGCAACTGGTGGTGCGCAGCACCTTCATCGCCGGCTTCCCGGGCGAGACCGAGGCCGAGTTCGAGCACCTGCTCGACTTCATGCGCGAGGCGCGCATCGACCGCGCCGGCTGCTTCGCGTACTCGCCGGTCGAGGGCGCGACGGCCAACGCGCTGCCCGATGCGGTGCCGGCCGAACTGCGCGAGGAGCGCCGCGCGCGCTTCATGGCGGTGGCCGAAGAGGTGTCGGCCGCCAAGCTGCGCGAGCGCGTCGGCGCGACGATGCAGGTGCTGGTCGATTCGGCCCCGGCGCTCGGCCGCAAGGGCGGCATCGGCCGCAGCTATGCCGATGCGCCCGAGATCGACGGCCATGTGAAGTTGCTGCCGCCGGAGAAGGCCTCGAAGACGCTGAAGGTCGGCGAGTTCACGAAGGCACGCATCGTCGGCACCCAGGGACACGACCTGGTCGCACAACCCATCTGAAATGGCGGCCGACGACAAGCCGGACCAACGCACCGCGCTGATCCACCACCCCTACGTGCCGCCGGCCGGTTTCGGCGCGGTGGCACCGGGCGTGTACAAGGCGTCGACGGTGATCTTCCCGACGACGGCCGCGCTGCATGCGCGCACCTGGCGCGAGAAGACCGGCTACACCTACGGCCTGCACGGCACGCCGACCAGCTTCACGCTGGAAGAGCGCATCGCCACGCTCGAAGGCGGCCTGCACACGCTGCTGGTGCCGAGCGGGCTGGCCGCGATCACGCTGGTCGACATGGCGCTGCTGAAGAGCGGCGACGAGTTGCTGATCCCCGACAACGCCTACGGCCCCAACAAGGAGCTGGCGCGCCACGAGCTGGCGCGCTGGGGCATCGCGCACCGCTTCTACGACGCGATGGACCCGACCTCGCTGCAGGCCGCGATCGGCCCGGCGACGAAGCTCGTCTGGCTGGAGGCTGCGGGCTCGGTGACGATGGAATTCCCGGACCTGCCGGCCTTGATCAGGATCGCCCGCGATGCCGGCGTCACCTGCGCGCTCGACAACACCTGGGGCGCGGGGCTGGCGTTCGACCCGTTCGCGCTCGGCGTCGACATCTCGATCCAGGCGCTGACGAAATACCCGTCCGGCGGCGCCGACGTGCTGATGGGCTCGGTGACCACGCGCGACGAGCCGTTGCACCTGAAGCTGAAGTTCACGCACATGCGCATGGGCTGGGGCGTCGGCGCGAACGACGTCGAGTTCGTGCTGCGCGCGCTGCCGTCGCTCGCGCTGCGCTATGACGCGCAGGACCAGGCGAGCCGCACGCTGGCGCGGTGGTGGGCGGCGCGGCCGGAGGTGGCGCAGGTGCTGCAC
>NZ_JBFUFP010000826.1:0-2464 GCF_056403375.1 Rhizobacter sp. P2_H2 | reverse complement strand
GTGTACCAGGGCGCCGAGCCGGTCGTCGATGACATCGCGAACGACCTCGGCAGGAACGCGCACACCGATTTCAGCAAGGCGCAGGGCACGGCCGGCAGCGGCGCGATCGACAGCCAGCCCGAGTACGACCAGACGATGGAGGACATGGGCGCGGTGTTCGAGCTGAACGGCGACAGCGGCGCGGCCCGCGCCTTCGGCCAGGACGTGCTCGACGGCCTCGCGGCCCCCGCCGTCGACAAGCAGGACCCGCTGGCAGCGCTCGGCCATTTCGGCGACGGGCTCGAGCTCGGGCTCAAGAAGAACAACACGCAGGTGCTGGCCGATGCGGTCGCGTTCAGCCTGCACAACGCGGGCGACAGCAAGACCGGCGTCTATGCGCTCGACGCCGGCACCCGGCAGACCCTGGTCACCGACCTGTTGAAGCAGGTCGACGAGACGAAGGTCAACGATGCCACCTACGTCGTCGATCCGGGCGACACGATGTGGGATGTCGCGGCGCGCGGCGACGTGCAGGCCACCGTGCTGACACCGRCCGAGCTCGACCGGGCCAAGACCGAACACTGGGGCAGCAACCAGCTGACCCGCACCACGCTGGACCGCATCGAGGCCGACAACGGCTACAGCCGCCGGCTCGACGACGGCCACGTCACGAGCCAGAAGGGTGACCCCGACCTGGTGAACGTCGGCGATCGCCTGACGCTGGTGAACCGCAGCGGCCGCACGCTGTCGCCCGAGCTCGACGGCACCGGCGCCGACCCGGCCGCGTTCGGCGATGCCGCCACGCCGGCGGCCCAGGCGAAGACACTCGCCGCGGCCAACGCCCGCAACCCGTTCGAAGCGCTGGCGCAGTTCCAGAAGCTCAGCGCGACGATGACGCCGGAACAGAAGAGCGCGCTGGTGACCGAGATGCTGAAGCAGCCCGATGCGCGCTGGAACAGCCCACTGCTCGGCGCGATGGGCTTCAGCAACGGCACGACGGTGACGCACAGCGACTTCACGACCAACTTCGCGCCGCCGGGCACGCCGATCGCGCCGCCGCTGCTGGCCGAGACCGGTGTCGACGCCGCCGGCAAGTCCACGGGCCGCACCAACCTGCAGGCGCTGTACCAGGCCTGGACCGAGGGCGGCGGCGACCCGGCGAAGTTCGTCGACCATGTGAACGACGCGGCCCGCGCCGGCGGCGACCGGCTGAAGGCGTTGTGCCAGGACGCCCAGAAGAAAGCCACCGGCTGAGCTAGCGCGCCGCGTTGACCAGCTGCACACGGTTGCGCACCGCGAAGCGCCGCCGCAGCTGCCGCATGTGGTAGTCCACCGCATGCGACGACAGCTGCAGCCCGTAGGCGATCTGCTTGTCGCTCTGCCCATGGCGCAGGCACTGCAGGATGCGCTGCTGCAGCGCCGACAGCGCGCCCGCCGGCGTGTCGTCGTCGTCGCACGGCGGCAGCCGCAGGTGGCGCCGCTGGAACTCGTGCAGGCACAGCATGAAGTTCAGCGCCAGCCCGAGCCGCGCGTCGTCGATCCAGCCGCGGTCGGGCCGCGACGACATCAGGCTGATCAGCGCGAACGCCTCGGCCGCATGGGCGCCGTCGATCGACAGCCGCAGGCACACGCCGCTGCGCACCCGGCTGTCGCCCATCGCCTGCACGAAGCGCGGCGGGCCGGCCTCGGCCAGGTCGTGCTCGTCCCACACCAGCGGCAGGCAGGAGCGCAGCAGCTGCTGCAGGCGTGGGTCGATCTCGTGGTGGCGCTCGCCGTAGTAGCGCCGCGTCCAGGCCGGCGGCGCATAGGTCGTCAGCACCGTGTGCGGCTGCCATTCGCCGCGCTGGCGGCGCAGCGTGGCGCAGCTCATCCACTCGAAGCCCAGTTCAGCGAGCGCGATCCGCACGATCCGCTCGCGCTCGCCGGCCGTGACGGACTGGCACAGCGCGCGCAGCAGCGCCGGCGCGCCCGCCGGCAGTGCCTCGGCCGGGCAGCGCTCGAGCTCTTCCTCGCCATGGAACTGCACGTCGCGCGTCAGCGCGCGGCGCTCGCCGAGATCCTCTGAACCTGGCGGCGCAAGGCGCGTGGCATCGAAGGCAATCGTCATGGGCGTCGTCCTTTCGGCAGATGACGACGAGCGTGCGTGAAGCACGTCACGCTCACAAGCGACCATTCGGCAAGCCAGCGTTGACCCTGCGCGAAGGATGCCGCCCTCCCACACCAGGTTCATCAGGCCGGAGCGACGCTCTCCAGCGCGGCCGACAGGCACTCGGCCAGCGTGTCGCGTGCACGCAGCTGCGGGCCGTGCACCGTCGGGGTGCTCACCGGTCGCGGTCCGGGCGCCGCTGCCGGCCGCAGCTGGTCGAGCAGCCGCTGCACGTTCTCCGGCGGCTGCGGGTGCTGGCGCCAGCACACATCGAGCGGGATCTCGGCCCACGGCTCGCTCAGCGCCAGCAGCGTCAGCCCGCAGGCCGCGGCATGCGCC
>NZ_JBFUFP010000825.1:0-2469 GCF_056403375.1 Rhizobacter sp. P2_H2 | reverse complement strand
GTGCTGGCCGCGCGGCTGCGCGAGAAGGACCGCAGCGAGCGCGCCGCCAAGGAGGCGGCCACGCGCAAGGGCCTGATCGGCAGCGGCGACCGCAGCGACCGCATCCGCACCTACAACTTCCCGCAGGGCCGGCTGACCGACCACCGCATCAACCTGACGCTCTACAAGCTGCAGTCTGTGATGGAAGGCGAACTCGACGACGTGGTGGCTGCGCTGCAGGCGGCCAGCGCCGCCGAGCAGCTGGCCGAGCTGGAAGGACGCGGCGCGTGAGCCAGGCCACCGTCGACGCTGCGCTGGCAGGCGCACGTGCCGCGGGGCTGGACCGGCTGGACGCGCAGCTGCTGCTCGCCGCGGTGCTCGGCCGCGACCGCAGCTGGCTGATGGCCCATGGCGACGACGCGCTGGCGCCGGACCAGGCCGCGCAATTCGACACGCTGGTCGCGCGCCGCAGCGCCGGCGAGCCGGTGGCCTACCTGCTGGGCCGCCAGGAGTTCCACGGCCTGACGCTGCAGGTCTCGCCGGCGGTGCTGGTGCCGCGGCCGGACACCGAGACGCTGGTCGACTGGGCCCTGGAACTGCTCGGCACCGAGCTCGCGGCCGCCGGCCGGCCGCAGGTGCTCGACCTGGGCACCGGCTCCGGCGCCATCGCGCTCGCGATCAAGCACCGCTGCCCGCGCGCCGAGCTCACCGCCGTCGACATGAGCGCCGACGCGCTGGCGGTCGCGGAATCCAATGCGCAAGCCCTGGGCCTGTCGATCGCGTTGCTGCCCGGCCACTGGTGGGGGCCGGTTGCGGGCCGCCGTTTCGAGCTGATTGTCGGCAACCCGCCCTACATCGCGGGCGACGACCATCACCTCGACGCCCTGCGCCACGAACCCCGGCTCGCGTTGACGCCGGGCGGCGACGGCCTGGATTCGCTGCGCGAGATCGTCGTTGGTGCCAGTGCCCACTTGCGCGATGGATGCTGGCTGTTGCTGGAGCACGGGCACGACCAAGCAGGCGCCGTGCGGGCCCTGCTGGCCGCGGCCGGGCTGCAGGACGTGAGCACCCGGCGCGACCTGGGCGGCAACGACCGCTGCACCGGCGGCCGTTGGCGGCAGGCCACGCACTGAGCCCGCCACCGGCAGAACCGCACACACTCACGACTGTTTCCACTCAGTCGCGGGGACGCCACCCACAAGCGGGTGCGGCCGGCGTAGCATGGTCCCGAGGCCTTCAGCGGCCCGCAGGTTCGTCTCCCGTCACACCCGTCGCAAGGAGAGTCGCCATGTGGAACCCGAGGTGGAAGTGGATCGGCATGGGCGCCCTGGCGCTCGTCAGCGCGCAAGCTGCGATGGCCCTCGACGCCGGCGGTGGTGGTGCCGGCAATGGCCTCGGGTGGAGCAACCTGCAGGGCCGCATCAGCCTCGGCACCGCCAGTCCCGGCCTGCGCATCGACGCGCCGGGCTTCGACACCACCCCCCTGAAGCTCAGCAGCCTGAGCCTGATGGCTGATTACTACCTGACCCCTTCGTTCAACCAGGGCGCCGCCGGCGGGTTGCGCGCCACCAGCGGCGTGCTGTTCGGCCCGCGCTCCTCGCCGTGGAGCGGCCCTGGCAGCGGCAGCCAGTTCAGCATCGACCGCCGCATCAATCCCACGCCGGACGGCAGCACCGACAGCGCCACCTCGCCCTATGTCGGCATCGGCTACACCGGGCTGTCGGTCAAGGGGGGATGGGGCTTCTCCGCCGACGTCGGTGTGCTGGCCGGCCGCTTCGGGCGCAACCTCGGCCAGAGCCTGGACGACCAGGTTCGCGAGCTGCGGCTGCAGCCGGTCTTGCAGCTCGGCGTGTCGTAMTCGTTCTGAAGGCGCATTTCGCCCGGGGGCATGCCGGGTGCCGGCACGAACGGCCCGCGGTTTGCCGTATAACGTCGTCCCTTCCACCCTGAACTCTGCCGGACCCGCCGGCGCCAGACCATGAGCGACGTACAGCAACGCATCGATGACCTCGTCAAGCAGAACCGCGTGGTCCTGTTCATGAAGGGGACGGCGCAATTCCCGATGTGCGGTTTTTCCGGCCGCGCGGTGCAGGTGCTGAAGGCCTGCGGCGTGACCGACCTGAAGACCGTCAACGTCCTCGAGGACGAAGGCGTGCGCCAGGGCATCAAGGACTACGCGAACTGGCCGACCATCCCGCAGCTGTACGTGAACGGCGAGTTCGTCGGCGGCTCGGACATCATGATGGAGATGTACCAGGCGGGCGAGCTGCAGCAGGTGCTGGGCGCCAAGGTCTGATCCCGGTGCCGCAGCGCATCGTCGTCGGCGTCACCGGCGCCAGCGGCGCAGTCTATGCCGTGCGGCTGCTGGAGCGGCTGAAGGTGCTCGGCTGCGAGACCCACCTGGTGGCCAGCCCGGCCGGTGTGCTGAACGTTCATCACGAACTCGGCCTCGACCGGCGTGAACTCGAAGCGCTGGCCCACACCGCATAC
>NZ_JBFUFP010000824.1:0-2472 GCF_056403375.1 Rhizobacter sp. P2_H2 | reverse complement strand
GCACTACTGGGAGCTGGCCTCGGGCTTCGGCGTCTACGACCCCTCGGGTGCCGGCGCGTTCCGTGCCGACCTGAGAGACGCCCTGTACGGCCGATGAGCGTCTCCACGTTGATTTCCCGCGTTCGCCACGTCGCGGCGCAACGCTGATCCGTCCGCCCGCCACGTACGGGCAATCGTCCCACCCCCCACAGCAAAGAAGATCCCATGAACATCGACAACTCCCATCGCCTGGCCGCCCTCTCCACCCTGTTCCTCCTGCTTGCAGGCTGCGGCGGCGGCGGCACCCCCGTGCCGCCCACCGGCTCTGTGCCCGCGCCCTCGCCCGCCGTGCCGGTCACCATCAATGGGCAGGTCGTCGCGTCGTTCACCGCGGCCGACGGCAGCACCGACCAGGGGCGGACGGCCTCGGCATTCGCCTATGCCGAGAAGGCGGGTGACTTGCCGAGCGCACCGGTGCTGAGTGTCAGCAACAACCTCCTGAACGTCAGCAGCAGCTTCAGCAACACCGGCGGCAGCACCTTCGGCGGCGTGGGCATCGAAGTCCCGCTGCGCGATGCCGATCGCAACCAGGTTCAGTCCGGCGCGACCAAGGTGCAGTTCTCGCTGGCTTCGACCGGCACCAACAAGACGCTCAAGTTCAAGATCAAGGCGCTGGGCTCGACCCCCAACGGTTGCGTGCCGGCGGCCAGCGTGACCGTCACGGCCACCCAGACGAACTACGAGCTGGCGCTGACCGAGGCCAACTTCAAGCTGCCCGACTTCTGCACCGGCCCCACCGCCACCAACCCGGCGCTGGCCGGCACGCTGGCCAACATCGGGGCCATCGAGGTGTCGGACGAGGCCCTCCCGGCCACCGGTTCCGCCACCGTGGGGATCCACCTGGGCAGCATCGCCTTCGCGCCCAAGCCTGCCGCACCGGCAACGTCGGCCGTGTCGATCACGGGCCCGTTCTCGTTCGAGTACGGCACCGGCGCCACGGGGAACGCGCTTGCTGAAAGCGCCTCGGCGTACACGCTGACCGGCCATCGGACTTCCGCCACCGAGTCCTGGGCTGCCACCGTGGCCGTGCTGCCCCTGACCGCCACCAGCGACGTGTCCGGCTGGCCCGCGTTGAGCATCAACCTGGCCTCCACCAGCAACAGCCAGGTCGTGCTGATGCTGCAGTCGGCCGATGCCGTGGATGACGGCTGCTTCCCGAGCTACGTGGTCACCGGCCTGAGCGGCACCGCCGCCACGCGCGTGATCCCGTTCTCGTCGTTCAGCCTGGCCAACAACCCGGATGCCAACTGCGCCGCTGCGAGCGCCACGCGTCCTGACACCGCGCTGGCCCTGACCAGGCTCAAGCAGTTCCAGATCCGCGAGCTCAAGGGCAGCGCGGGCCTGGATGCGGTGTCCGTGGTCATCGGCAAGCCTGTCCTGCTGTCGGGTCAGTGATCGGCGCTGAGCCAACCAACAAGGAGATGACATGAAGTTCGGCCCCTTCCTCGCCCCTGCGGCGTGTGCCTTGCTGGGCGCATGTGCCCAGTTCCGGGCCGGCTCCCAAGCCGAGCCGKCTCCCAAGCCCCTGGTCGTGCCGCTCGCGTCGCAGGCCGCGGCGCCCAACGTGCAGGCCGACTCGGCCGATCGGTTGTGGGCGACGACGTTCAAGAACCCGTCACGCACGCCGGAGGGGGGGGTGATCACCAGCTTTGCCTTTTCCGAGAAGCAAGGCGATGCGCTGGTATCGCCGCCGGCCGTGCACGGCGATGTCCTCGCCGTGACCGGGCAATTCTTCGGCAAGGGCGCCAGCCAGTGGGGTGGTTTGGGGGTCAACATCGGCGCGCCGAGATCGATTCCGGTGAAAGCCGGCGACTACAGGTTCCTGACGATCCGGCTCAGCTCGGCAACCAGCACCCGCTTGCGCGTGCGGCTCGTCGGACCGGACGAGGCCACGCAGCGGCTCGGCTGCTACCCGATGGTGTGGCAAGCCGTGAAGCCCGAAGTGGCCGAGTACCGGATTGCGCTGGAGCGCTTCGCCCCCGAAGGCTATTGCGGCCCCAAGGGTGTCGCGCTCAAGCCCACGCTGGAGAGCCTGACCGGCATCGAAGTGGCCGAAGCCGCGGCGCCGATGCGTGACCGCACCGTGAGCTTCGGCGTGGGTGCCATCGGACTGGCTCGCTGAGTCGAGAGGGCAAGCCATGCGCCACCTGAACCACATCACTCTGCTCACCTGCGGGCTGGCCACCGCGTTGGCTGCGCCGGCCCTCGAGGCGACGGCCCAGGTGCCGGCCAACATGCCGAGCCCGGACAAGGCCGATGACCAGGCGAAGCGGCTGGCCGAGAACCCGTTCCGACGCATCCTCGAAGCAGGCCGGGTCGAGGTCAAGCTGCGCCGGGAGGCAGCCGAAGCGCCCGCCCACGCGGTCACGGCACCTCGGCGCGGCACCGCGGCGGCAGCGGCCACACCGAAGCCGCAGGTGCCCCGCGCGGCGC
>NZ_JBFUFP010000823.1:0-2473 GCF_056403375.1 Rhizobacter sp. P2_H2 | reverse complement strand
AATCAGGACGGGGCGATGACCGCACCGGCCGGCGAGCCACAGCCTCCCCACCCGCGCCTTTGCCCGCACAAGCACAAAACGACGAACAAGAATATGATCAGTGTCATATTAACAAGCCCGGCAGGCAGACACCGATGGCACGCCACGCCAACACCCGGAAGGAAGAAACCCATGAGCGCATCGTCGAGGCCGCCGCCCGCGCGATCCGCCGCCATGGCTACGCCGGCCTCGGCGTCGCCGACGTGATGAAGGACGCCGGGCTCACACACGGCGGCTTCTATGCGCACTTCGAATCGCGCGATGCACTGCTCGTCGAAGCGCTCGAACACGCCGGCCGCGAGAGCGCCGACAACGTCGCACGGTCTACCGCGCAACGCGCCGCCCGAGGCGTCAGCCCGTTCCGCGCCCTCGTCGATGCCTACCTCGCCGATCGCCACCTCGTGTCGATGGACAGCGGCTGCCCGGTCGCCGCGCTCGGCTCCGACATGCCGCGCCAGTCCGAGCTCGTGCGCGAGGCCTCCGCGCAGCGCGTGCGCCGCCTCGTCGATCGCGTGACGACTGCCTTGCCCGAGACGCACCGCGCCGCCGCCGGCGTCATCACCGGCACGCTGGTCGGCTCGCTGCAACTGGCCCGTGCGCTCGGCAACACCACCGAAGGCCGTGCCCTGTTGTCGGGCTCACGCCAAGCCCTGCTGCTGCAGTACGACACCGCAACACCTTCCGAGCAAGCCCCATGAGCATCGCCACCCCCGTCGTTGTCGAACCACCCGCCCCGCGCACCTCCCCGTGGCCCGTCTTCTGGGTCGCGAGCGTCGCCGCCTTCCTGGTGTCGCTCGACAGCACGATGCTGTACGCCGCCTTCGGCGCGCTGCGTGCCGGCTTTCCGCAGGCCACGGCCGCCGACATGTCGTGGGTGCTCAACGCCTACACCGTCGTCTACGCCGCAATGCTGATCCCCGCCGGCGGGCTCGCCGACACGCACGGCCGCAAGCGGGTCTTCCTGTTCGGCGTCACCGTGTTCATCGCCGCCTCCGCCGCCTGCGGCCTCGCCGGCAGCGTCGGCTGGCTGATCGCCGCGCGCGTGCTGCAGGCCGTCGGCGCGGCCCTGCTGACGCCGGCCTCGCTGTCGATCGTGCTCAATGCCTTCCCGCAGGAGAAACGAGCGCTCACCGTGAGCCTGTGGGGCGCGGTCGCCGGCTTCGCGGCCGCCGTCGGCCCGAGCCTCGGCTCGCTCGTCGTCGAGACCGTCGGCTGGCCCTGGGCCTTCTTCATCAACCTGCCGATCGGCGCGCTGTCGCTGTGGCGCGGCGCCGCGCTGCTCGGCGAATCCCCGCGCTCGGCCACGCCGCGCAAGGTCGATGCGGTCGGCATGGCGCTGCTGATCGTCGCGGTCGGTGCCATCGCGCTGGCCATCGTCGAATCCGAATCGCCGGCCTGGACGCGCGCGCAGCTGCTCGCCGCCGGCAGCACCGGCGTGATCGCCCTCGTCGCGTTCGTCATCTGGGCCGGCCGGGTGCGCGATCCGCTGGTCGACCTCGGCCTGTTCCGCCACCGCACCTACAGCGCCGTCAACGCCGCCACGCTCGCCTTCGGCATCGCGTTCGCGATGATGTTCTTCACGTTCTTCTTCTACATGAGCAACGTGTGGCACTACAGCCAGGCACTGGCCGGCATCGCGATCGCACCGGGCCCGCTCACCGTGATCCCGGTCGCCATCGTCACCGGCCGCCTCGCCGGGCGCCTCGGCCACCGGCCCTTCCTGGTCGGCGGCGCCCTGCTCTATGCCGTCGCCGGCCTCTGGTTCATGACGATGCCCGGCCTCGAACCCGCCTACCTGACGCACTGGCTGCCCGGCCTGCTGCTGAGCGGCACCAGCGTCGGCATGGTGCTGCCGTCGCTGTCGGGGGCGGCGGTCAGCAAGCTGCCGGCACAGCACTATGCGGTCGGCAGCGCCGTCAACCAGGCCACGCGCCAGATCGGCGCCGTGATCGGCGTCGCGATCACGGTGCTGCTGCTCGGCCACGGCGTCGTGCAGCGCAGCGATTTCAACGCGGTCTACGGGCTGCACATCGGCCTCGCGCTGCTGACGGCCTTCCTCTGCCTTTTCGTCAACACCCGGCCGGCACCGCGGCCGTCCTGAAGCGGCGTGAGCCGAACGGCATCAGCCGTTCGCGCGTTGCTCCGCTATCGCCGCCACGAACTCGACGAACGCGCGCAGCCGGCCGGCATTCCGCAGGTCCTGGTGGTAGCCCATCCAGACCTCACGGCCGGGCGGCGGCTCGGCCCGCGTGATGCGGCGCAGCCCGGGCATCCCCTCGGCCAGCGCGCACGGCAGCACCGCCACGCCGGCACCGGCCGCGCACAGGCGCGCCTGCGCTTCGCGGCTGTTGCTGCCGAACGCCGTGCGCGCCTCGGGGAAGCTGCGCTTGAGCCACGCCACGTCGGGCATGTCGTCGAAGGCGCTGTCCATCGT
>NZ_JBFUFP010000822.1:0-2484 GCF_056403375.1 Rhizobacter sp. P2_H2 | reverse complement strand
GCGCGGCAGCGTCATCGGTTCGTTCCTCGGCATCCTGCCGGGCGGCGGGCCGGTGATCGCGCAGTTCGCCGCCTATGCGGTCGACAAGAAGGTCAGCAAGTACCGCCACGAGATCGGCTCCGGCGCGATCGAAGGCGTGGCCGGSCAGGCSGCSGCCGACGAGGCCGCSGCRCGCACCAGCTTYATCCCGCTGATGAGCATCGGCATTCCGGAGAACGCGGTGATGGCGCTGATGATGGCGGCCTTCGTCATCAAGGGGATCCAGCCGGGGCCGAACATGATCGCCGGCCACCCGGACCTGTTCTGGGGCCTGGTCGCCAGCATGTGGGTGGGCAACTGTTTCCTGCTGGTCCTGAACGTGCCGCTGGTGCGCTACTGGCTGTCGGTGTTCAAGATCCCGTACAGCGTGCTGTTCCCGTCGATCCTGTTCTTCTGCTGCATCGGCACCTACAGCGTCAACAACAACCTCGACGACATCTTCGTCACGGCGGCCTTCGGGCTCGGCGGCTACCTGTTCTCGCGGCTCGACCTGGACGCGGCACCGCTGATGCTGGGCTTCATCCTTGGGCCGATGCTGGAGGAGAACTTCCGCCGCGCGATGCTGCTGAGCCGCGGCAGCTTCAACGTGTTCGCCAGCCGACCGATCAGCGCGACGCTGCTCGGGTTGATCGCGGTGTTCATCGTGTGGCAGCTCATCTCGTTCGTGATGAAGGCGCGCGCGCCGCAGGTGCAAGCGGCGTAGAGTCGGCAGTTCTGCCACTCCGCCGCCGCGGCGGCGCACGACATGCACCGAAGACTCTTCCTGGGGGCCGCCGCGGCCGGCTCGCTCGCGCCGGCACTGGCGCAGACCCGCACCCCGGCGGCCAAGGTGCTGGGAAGGACGATCTACAGCGACGAGACGACGAAACCCGGCAGCAGCCTGGACGGCCAGATCCTGCGGCCGCTGGTGCAGCGCTTCGCCGAGCAGGAGCGGCTCACCGTCAGCGACGCCGAGGTGGCCGAGCTCGAATCGGCGCTGAAGCTTCCGCCACCCCCGCCCGGGCTGTCGGCGGCCGACAAGGCGATGCTGCGCGAGCTGCCGCGCAGCATGGTGCTGCAATGGAAGATCAGCAAGGCGCTCTACCAGCGCTACGGCGGCGAGGTGATCTTCCAGCAGGCCAACCCGATGGAGCCGGTCGGCGCGATGCGGCGCTTCCTGGAGGAGCAGGAGAAGGCCGGCGCGTTCGAGATCTACGACGTCGGCGATCGCAAGCGCTTCTTCGAGTACTACGTCAGGCCGCAGACGATGGTGGTGCCGAAGGAGAAGGTGAACTACGACGTGCCGTGGTGGCGCAAGTAGATCGATTCACCGTTCCTACAACTGAAGCGGCTCTCTCCGACAGCATCTCCGGCGTGTGCTGCATAAGCTGTCTGCTTGCCCACCAACGGAGATCAGCATGTCCGACAGCAAGCAGCAAACTGGAGGCCAGGACCGCGACCGCATCAACGTCCACCAGGACTACGAACTGCGCGATTGGTCAAGGAAGTACGGCGTGACGCCTGACGAACTGAAGAAGGCGGTTGCGAAGGTCGGGGATCGGGCTCGGGATGTGGAGGCGCATTTGAAGCGTGGGGAGCGCGGGGAATGAAGCCCGGATCGCCGCGCCCTGTCAGACTTGATGACGCCTGATCCGCGTCATCTCACCCCAGCAAACTCGCCGGCACCTTCCCCCCGTTCTCCGCCAGCTTGGTCATCACCTGCTTGTGCAGCCAGATGTTCATCGTCGCCGTGTCGTTGGTGTCGCCTGAGTAGCCGAGTTCGCTCGCCAGTTGCCGCCGCTCGGCCAGGCTCGATTCCATCCCGACCAGCTTCATCAGGTCGACGATCGAGGTGCGCCAGTTCAGCTTCTGCGACGAGGCCGCTGCCAGCTTGGTCAGCACCGCCTCCACATCCACCTCGCTCAATGCGACGGGCGCCGCGGTGGCCGGCACCGCGGCCGGTGCAGCCTGCGTCGGCGCCTGCGCCACCGCCGGTACCTCGTCCTTCTTGCCAAAGATCGCGTCCTTGATCTTGCTGAAGATGCTCATCGTGGTCTCCTGGTTGGATGGATGCGCTGCGTCGGCAACGAAAACCCAGTCTAGGCGTTGCCGCCCGCCGGTCAAGACGGATCAGCCCAGCGTGAACGCCTCATGCACCGCCGACTGAACCGCCCCACCCAGCACCGCGCCGCCGCCGGCCACGTAAATCCAGTCGCCGATCGCGACCGCGCCCACCGCATGCCGCGGCGTCAGCATCGGCGCATGCCTGCGCCACGTGTCGCTCGCCGGGTCGTAGCTCTCCATCTGACCATACACGCGCGCCTGCCGCGGCACGCCACCGACGATCTCGCCGCCCTCCCCGCCCATCGCCCAGAACCGGTTGCGGTACACGACCAGGCCGTGTCCCGAGCGCTCGGTGGGCATCGGCGCCCGCAGTTCCCAGGTGTCGCGCGCCGGGAGGTACAC
>NZ_JBFUFP010000821.1:0-2486 GCF_056403375.1 Rhizobacter sp. P2_H2 | reverse complement strand
GCCTGCAATACAACGCGCTGGGCAGCATCYTCTACAAGAGCGATGTGGGGGCGTACAGCTATGGAGCCCAGGGTGCGAACGCCGTGAGGCCGCATGCTGCTCTGGGCATCGAAGGCGCGGCAGCCAACACCTTCGGCTTCGATGCGAACGGCAACATCGTCAGCGCAACGGCGGGCAAGTACCGCGGGATCACGTACACCGGCTTCAACCTGCCGGACAGCCAGACGGGCGTGCAAGGGCCTGCAGGTGGCCCGAGCTACGTGTGGAACTACGACGAGGACCACGCACGCCTCCGGGAGGTGCGGACGATCCCGAGTGGCACGAACGCCGGTACACGCACCACTTGGTACCTGCACCCGGACAACACCGGCGGTCTGGCTTTCGAGAGCGAGGTCAATGCGCCGACCAACCCCAGTGCCGCGAACCCGGCGGTCACGAGCAACCGCCACTACCTGAGCGCAGGCGGCCAGAGCCTCGGCGTGCTGGTCACCACCGGCGCGCTGCCCACGCTCGGTGCCACGCAGACCGCGCCAGCCGCGCAGTCGAGCCTGAGCGCGGTGAAGCTGGAGTATTGGCACAAGGACCACCTGGGCAGCATCGCGGCGACCACGGACCACAACGGCAACGTGACGGCCCGCAACGCCTATGACCCGTTCGGCAAGCGCCGCTTCGCGAACGGCAACTACGATGCAGCAGGCGCGCTCGTCATCGACTGGAGCCCGGCCGTCAACGGTGGCACAGATCGCGGCTTCACCGGCCATGAGCAGCTCGACGACATCGGGCTCACGCACATGAACGGCCGGCTGTATGACGCGGCCCTCGGTCGCTTCCTGTCAGGCGACCCGCTCGTGACGGATCCGCTGGATCTGCAGAGCTTCAACCGCTACAGCTACGTGCGCAACGACCCGCTGGCACGCATCGATCCGAGCGGATGGGCGGATCCGCCGAAGAAGCAGGACATCCTGGATCCGTGCAAGTGGAACAACCCGTACTGCTCGCAGAACGTGGTGCGGCTGATGCATGGATCGGGCGATTCGACGACCGCTGACGCTCGCGTAGGCACCCTCCCTGGGCGCGCGGAGACCTCAGGCAACGGGTGGGGGTACGGTGTCCCGAGGCTCGACGCATTGATCCCGCAGTTCAACGTGTCGTCGGTCTTCGATGCGTACGGCGTCATCTGCGATCGCACCGAGGGCTATTGCACGACGGGCGACGGCCAGGTCTGGTACCAGAAGCCGGGCCAGCCGAGCATGCCGGTCGTCATGGTCACCGGCTCCACGCCGGCTCCGACGGCCGGCGAGATCGCGATCGGCATGACGCCATTCATCGGTGGTGCCTACGGCATGCTCGATGATCTGGCTCACAGGCGTTGGGGCAGCGCTGGGTTCAACGGCGCCACGGTGTTGGGGGATTTTGCGAGCTGGGGAGTGGCTGGAACCGCTCTCCGTGGGGCACGCGTCGCAAAGGCCGCGGCAAAAGAGTCAATCAATCTCGCAAGCGCACAACGCACCCAACACATACTTCATGGAGATGCGACTGGTGGAGGTCACCTCTGGCCCGGCAGCTCCGGCAAGACCCCGTTTCCTCAGTCATGGGATGCAGATAGGGTTATGCACAACGTCTCGGACCTTGCGACTGACCCGGCGGCGCTGTGGGTGCAGCAGACTGGCAAGGCAGGAGCTCAATTTACGAAGAGCGGTCTCCCAGTTCGCTGGAAAGTGGAGGGAGTCCGCGACGGAGTGTGCATGATCTGCATCGTTGAGCCCCGCGGCGAAGGCATTGTCACGGCCTTCCCGAAGTAGGAGGAATCCAATGACTGAATCGAACCTCGAAGCCCGTCTTCTCGCCTTTGTTGCCGGCTTTGAAGGTCTGCTGCCGGATGAGGACGTGATGAATGCGAGAACCTTGATTGCCAAGCGAGAGTGGGGCGTCGGTTTGGAGCTCCTTTGCACTCAGTTGGTTGAATACGACGTATCGTTGACCGACGACGAGTCTGCTGAGTTGAAGAGTCTGGCTCAAGCAATGGGCCTCGATGTCAATGATCTCGGCTTTGCTTCGTAGTTGCCGCTCAGTTCGGAGCACGGCACCAAAGCGGGCCACGGCAAMCGCTGCTTCGCCCACATCAGGTTGGTGGAGTCAAGCTCTGGAGGGTGGCTACTGAGGTAAGCATGAAACTGCGAGAAATACTGAACCAGTGTGACAAGCTGGGGGAATACGACGTCGTCTACGCGAGGCGTCCATGGTCGCTGGACTCTGAGGCGGCCGTTATTGAGTACGAAGAAGGCCAGTCGGTGGTGCGTCTGTTGAAAGGCGCCCCGTCCTTTGAGTACTTTCTCGAGGCTCCGCTTGCGACGGACATTCGACAGCAAGCAGAGGGCGGTGGCAGATCGACAGAAGAAGCACTGGACGTTCTCCTGTACTACGCGGAGAACGATGCCTTTCCACAATGAACGTCCTGTCGCACAGGGAGGACTTGCGTGGATCAC
>NZ_JBFUFP010000820.1:0-2487 GCF_056403375.1 Rhizobacter sp. P2_H2 | reverse complement strand
GCGCAGGCCTGCGCGCCCGGCACCGGCCTGCCCGATTCGAACGGCCTGCGCGACAACCAGACCTACCTGATGAGCTGGTACTACGCCTGGGGCGGCGCGGCCGACGCGAGCGCCGRCTGGGCCTGGCGCATCGGCTCCAGCCACAACCACTTCGGCTACCAGAACCCGCTCGCGGCCTGGGCGCTGTCGACGCAGGCCGACTTCAAGCCGGGCTCGCCGACGGCGGCCGGCGACTGGGGCAAGAGCCTCGCCCGCCAGCTCGAGTTCTACCGCTGGCTGCAGTCGGCCGACGGCGCGATCGCCGGCGGCGCCACCAACAGCTGGGGCGGCAACWACGGCGCACCGCCCGCCGGCACCGCCACCTTCTACGGCATGGCCTACGACGAGAACCCGGTCTACCACGACCCGGGGTCGAACGAGTGGTTCGGCATGCAGGTGTGGTCGATGCAGCGGGTGGCCGAGTACTACCGCGCGAGCGGCGACGCGAAGGCGAAGGCGCTGCTCGACAAGTGGGTGGCCTGGGCCTCGGCGCAGACGCTGCTGAACGCCGATGGCAGCTACGCGATCCCGAGCACGCTGAAGTGGAGCGGCCAGCCCGACACCTGGAACCCCGCCTCGCCGGGCGCGAATGCCAGCCTGCGCGTCACGGTGGCCGATCGCACGAGCGACATCGGCACCACCGCCGCCTTCGCGCGCACGCTGATCCACTACGCCGCGAAATCCGGCAACGCCGCTGCGAAGACCCTCGCGAAGGAGCTGCTGGACCGCGCCTGGACCCGCTACCAGGACAGCAAGGGCATCGCCGTCGCCGAGAAGCGCACCGACTACCTGCGCTTCGACGACGCCTACGACCCGGCAACCGGCTCGGGCGTCTACGTGCCCTCCGGCTGGAGCGGCACCAACGCGCAGGGTGCGACCATCGATTCGAACGCGACCTTCCTGAGCCTGCGGCCGAAGTACCAGCAGGATCCGCAGTGGCCGAAGCTGCAGGCCTACCTGGCCGGCGGCGCCTCGCCCGACTGGGTCTACCACCGCTTCTGGGCGCAGGCCGATATCGCGATGGCCTTCAACGACTACGCGAACATCGACGGCGACGGCAGCGGCGGCACGCCGGCCATCGTGCTGAGCGCGGGCACGCTGGGCGTGGCCGAGGGCGCCAGCGCGAGCGTCGGCGTCAGCCTGTCGCAGGCGCCGGCGGGGACGGTCACGGTGACGGTGAGCAAGGCCGCCGGCGGCGACGCCGACCTGGGCACGGCCACCACCACGCTGACCTTCACGCCGGCCAACTACAACGTGCCGCAGAACCTGGTGATCGCCGCCGCCGAGGATGCCGACCAGGCCAACGGCAGCGCGAGCTTCAACCTGGCGGCCACCGGCCACACCGGCGCCGTCGTTACCGCCACCGAGATCGACAACGACGTGGTGGTCGCCGACTGCACGATCAGCTTCGACACCAGCAACGACTGGGGAGCCGGCCAGGTGCCCGCGATCAAGCTGAGCAACACGGGCACGGCGCCGATCACCGGCTGGTCGCTGAGCTGGACCGAGTCGAACGACTTCACGCTGTCCAACTCGTGGAGTGCCACGGTGACGAAGAACGGCCGCGGCGTGGTGGCCACCCCGGCCGGCTGGAACGGCACGGTGTCGCCCAGCGGCAGCGTCGAGTTCGGCATGCAGATCGGCTACAGCGGCGCCAAGCCCATGCCCACCGGGCTGGCGCTGGCAGGGCACAACTGCACGGTCACCATCAAGTGACGAGAGGGGGATGCGATGAACCACCCTCACAACGCGCGGCTCGCCGCACTGGCCCTCGGGCTGGTGCTGGCGGCCGGCGCCGCGGCCTGGGGCTCGCGGATGGTGATCCGCCTCGGCGAGGCGCGCACGGCCAGCACGGCCGAGTGGCGCCAGGTCGCGCAGGTCTACGCCGAGCGCAACCGGCTCGCCGTGCCGGCGCTGCAGGCGGCCGGCCGTGCAGCCGACGTCGATCCGCAGCTGGTCGAGGCCGCGCGCGGCGCGCTGGCGCGTGCGGCGGCGTTGCCCGGCACGCCGGGCCTGCTTGACGACCCGCGCGCGCTCGATGCCTTCAAGCGCAACCAGGGCGAGCTGACCGGCGTGCTGTTCCGGCTCGTGGCCGCGGCGCAGCGGCAGCCCGCGCTGCGCGATGACGCCGCGGTGCAGGACCTGCACCGGCAGCTGCTGCAGTCGGAGGCGCAGCTGGCCGAGGCCCGCGAGCGCTACAGCCGCTTCGCCGGCAGCTACAACGCGCTGACCCAGTCGTTTCCGGATGCGATCGCCGCCCGCCTGGGCGGCTACGCGTCCGTGCCCACTAACCTCTGATCCAGGGAGATGACCATGAACGAGAACTTCATCCATCGGCTGGGGCGGATGGCGGCCTGCTCCGCCATTGCCGTGGCCGCACTGAGCGCCTGCGGCGGCGGCGACGGCCCCGCGCCCGCCGACGCGGCGGCCCAGGACACCTCGCGCGCC
>NZ_JBFUFP010000819.1:0-2488 GCF_056403375.1 Rhizobacter sp. P2_H2 | reverse complement strand
CCGCTTCGATGCCGCCACGCCGCTGGAGGAAACCGCCTCGGCGCTCGCGACCGCGGTGCAGTCGGGCCGCGCGCTGTACGTCGGCATCTCGTCGTACTCGGCCGGCAAGACGGCCGAGATGGCGCGGCTGCTGCGCGAGCGTGGCGTGCCGTTGCTGATCCACCAGCCGTCGTACAGCCTGCTGAACCGCTGGATCGAAGGCGAGCTGCTCGCGACACTCGAGGGCGAAGGCGCCGGCTGCATCGCCTTCAGCGCGCTCGCGCAGGGGCTGCTGACCGACAAGTACCTGAACGGCGTTCCGGCGGATGCGCGCATCAACAAGCCGGGCGGTGGCTCGATGAAGGCGGAACACCTCTCGGCCGCCAACCTGGAGCGCGTGCGCGCGCTGCGGGCGATCGCGCAGCGGCGCGGGCAATCGCTCGCCCAGATGGCGCTGGCCTGGGTGCTGCGCGACCCGCGCGTGACGACCGCGCTGATCGGCGCGAGCCGGCCCGAGCAGTTGCGCGAGAACGTGGCAGCCCTGTCACGGCTGGATTTCAGCGCGCAGGAGCTGGCCGAGATCGACCGGCACGCGCAGGACGGCGGGCTCGATCTGTGGGCGCGCTCCAGTCACGACGAGGCGTTCTGACTCGGCGGCAACACCTCGACGTCCAGTTCGACCTCGTAGTCGCAATCGCAGCCCTGGCCGGCGGCGATCAGCCGCGCGACCGCCCGGCCGGCCCAGCGGCGCAGCCATGCCGGCCCGGGCAACTGCCGCGCCCGCACCAGCACGCCGCAGCGGTAACCGCCTTGTACCTCCCACACCAGCGCCGCGCAGGTGCCGTGGCGCCGCCGGCTGACCAGCACGCCGACCGGGCACGGCTCGCTCGCGCAGCACACGCCGCAGCCGTTGCACGGGGCGCCGAACGCCGGTTTGGGCGGCGCGTCAGGGTGGATCCGGATGATTCGTCGCACGGCATCGTCCGATGGGAGGAGGCGATTGTCGCCCGCGGGAAACTCGCCGATCCCACGAGGTAGACCGCAGAATTCCAACGGTGTTACAGTCGCGCCCGTGACTTTCAGGTCCTTCCCGTCCCCTTGCTGGTAAATCAGTCAAGGCGGGTCGCAATCCGCCAGCCGGTCTAGCCGTGTCGCGGAAGGTTTCTCAACCCACTACAGCACCGGAAACCGGTGTGAAAGGTGAGCGAAATGATGCAGGAATACAGGTCGAACTCGTACCTGTTCGGGGGCAATGCGCCCTATGTCGAAGAGATGTACGAGGCTTACCTCGACAACCCGGGCTCGGTGCCTGACAACTGGCGCGCCTACTTCGACGCCCTCCAGCACGTTCCTGCCGCCGACGGTTCGTCGGCTGCCGACGTTCCGCACGCACCGGTCGTCGAATCGTTCGCTCAACGCGCCAAGGCCAACGCCTTCGGCAACAAGGCCAGCAGCGCCGACCTCGCGGTCGCCCGCAAGCAGGTCCACGTCCAGTCGCTGATCGCCGCCTACCGCTTCCTCGGCTCGCGCTGGGCCGACCTCGACCCGCTGAAGCGCCAGGAGCGCCCGAAGATCCCCGAGCTGGAGCCGGCGTTCTACGACCTGAGCGAGTCCGACATGGACATCTCGTTCAGCGCGACGAACACCTACTTCACGACCGCCGAGCAGATGACGCTGCGCCAGATCGTGCAGGCGCTGCGCGAGACCTACTGCAGCTCGATCGGCGCCGAGTACATGCACATCACCGACCAGCCCGAGAAGCGCTGGTGGCAGCAGCGGCTCGAGTCGATCCGCTCCAAGCCCAATTTCACGGCCGAGCAGAAGAAGCAGATCCTGAACCGCCTGACCGCGTCCGAAGGCCTCGAGCGCTACCTGCACACCAAGTTCGTCGGCCAGAAGCGCTTCTCGCTCGAAGGCGGCGAAAGCTTCATCGCATCGATGGACGAGCTGGTGCAGCGCGCCGGCGAGAAGGGCGTGCAGGAGATCGTGATCGGCATGGCCCACCGCGGCCGCCTGAACGTGCTGGTCAACACGCTGGGCAAGATGCCCAAGGACCTGTTCGCCGAGTTCGACCACACCGCGCCCGAGAACCTGCCCTCGGGCGACGTGAAGTACCACCAGGGCTTCTCGAGCGACGTCACCACCGACGGCGGCCCGGTCCACCTGAGCCTGTCGTTCAACCCGTCGCACCTGGAGATCGTCAACCCGGTCGTCGAAGGCTCGGTCAAGGCCCGCCTGGACCGCCGCGGCGACAAGGAAGGCGACACCGTGCTGCCGGTGCTGGTGCACGGCGACGCGGCCTTCGCCGGCCAGGGCGTCGTGATGGAGACGCTGGCGCTCGCGCAGACGCGCGGCTACTACACCGGCGGCACCGTCCACATCGTCATCAACAACCAGATCGGCTTCACGACCAGCGACCCGCGCGACACCCGCTCGACGCTGTACTGCACCGACGTGGTCAAGATGATCGAGGCCCCGGTGCTGCACGTGAACGGCGACGACCCCGAGG
>NZ_JBFUFP010000818.1:0-2489 GCF_056403375.1 Rhizobacter sp. P2_H2 | reverse complement strand
CTCGAACAGCTTGCGCACCTCGCGGTTGCGGCCCTCGGTGATGACGACGCGGTACCAGTGGTTCGCGCCCTCGCCGCCGCCGTCGACGATCGACTTGAAGCCCGCGATCTGGCCCTCGACCATCACGCCGTTCAGCAGCTTGGTCTTGTCGCCCTCCTCCAGCGTGCCGAGCACGCGCACCGCGTACTCGCGCTCGACGCCGAAGCGCGGATGCATCAGCTGGTTGGCGAGTTCGCCGGAGTTCGTGAACAGCAGCAGGCCCTCGGTGTTCAGGTCGAGGCGGCCGACCGACTGCCACTTGCCCTGCTGCAGCCGCGGCAGGCGGCGGAACACGGTGGGGCGGTGCTGCGGGTCGTCGTGCGTGACGACCTCGCCGGCCGGCTTGTGGTACGCGATGATGCGCGGCGCCGGCGGCACGATGCGCACGCGCACCGGCTTGCCGTCGACCTTGATGCGGTCGCCGAACGAGATGCGCTGGCCGGTGTGGGCAGGCTGGTCGTTCACCGTGACGCGGCCGTCGGCGATCATGTCCTCCATGTCGCGGCGCGAGCCGACGCCGGCCTGGGCCAGCACCTTGTGCAGCTTCGGCGCGTCGGGGTCGGCCTGCAGCACGCGCTTGCGTTCGGCGGCCTCCTCGGGGGTGATCTCGGCGGTGGATTCGGCCTCGGCGTCGCCTGCGGCTTCATCCTCGGCGTCCAGGTCGTCGCCTTCGCCCTCGGCCTCGTCGGCAGACAGCGATTGCGCCGCCGGCTCGGTGGACGGCGCGCCCTCGGGCTGCGGCACCTCGACGTCGAAATCGCCGGACACCACCGTCGCGAACAGGTCGCTCGCGTCGGGCATCACCGGCGTCGACAGGTGCGCCTCGGCCGCGCCGAGCACGACCTCGTCGCGGCGGCGGTCCTTGCGCCCGCCGCGGCGGCGATTGCGCGACGCCCGGGTCGGCTGGCCGTTCTCGTCGACCTCGCGCTCGAGGCCGGGCGGATCCCAGTCCGGCGGCAGCTCCGTGCCGGGCTCCTTGACCACGGTGAAGATCACCGGCGCATCGGCGGCGGCGGGCGGCGGCTCGACCGGTGCCGCGGCAGGCGCCGCGGCGGCAGCAGCTTCGACGGGCGGTCGGGGCCGCTTCGTCTCGACCTGGATCAGCGGCTCGGCCACCGGGGCCGCGGCGGCACTCCCGGTGTCGTGGTCGGCAGCAGCACCGTCCTCCACCTTCACGGCCGACTTGCGCTTGCGTGCCGGCTTCGGCGCAGCCTCCGCGGCATCACCCGCAGCAGCTTCCGCCGGCACAGCCTCGGCAGCCGTCGCCGGCGCGTCGGTGGCCGCGGCCTTGGTCGTGCGGCGACGCTTGGGCTTCGCGGCCGAGGCCTCGCCGCCTTCGGCGTCGGGAGGCAGGGTCGTCGAAGAGTCGTCAGCTTGGTTCATGCGGTGTGTCCTCGGGGGCGGCATCTGCCGCTGGCTCGGTATGGGAAGGGGAAGGGGCGGAGGGAACGGCCGCCAGGTCGGCGACCGGTTCGGCGAGGGATTCGGAAGGGGATTCGAAAGGAGACTCGGCGGGGGATCCGGCGGCGGGTTCTTCGACAGGTGCTTCGAGCGACACCTCGATCGCCAGCTCGCCGTCGAGCGGCAGCGCGCCTTGCTCCGGCTCCAGCAGTGACGGCTGGCCGGCCAGCGCCTCGGCCATCGCACCGGGGTTCAGCGCCGAGCTCTGCAGCATCGGCAACTGCTCCAGGCTCGCCAGCCCGAGGTCGTCGAGGAACTGCTTCGTCGTCGCGTACAGCGCCGGGCGGCCCGGGGCCTCGCGGTAGCCGATCGCGTCGATCCAGCCGCGGTCCTCGAGCTGCTTGACGATCTGGCTGCTGACGGTGACGCCGCGGATGTCCTCGATGTCGCCGCGCGTGACCGGCTGGCGGTACGCGATGATCGCCAGCGTCTCCATCACGGCCCGCGAATACTTCGGCGGCTTCTCGGGGTTCAGCCGGTCGAGGTACTCGCGCATCTCCGGGCGGCTCTGGAAGCGCCAGCCATGKGCCAGCGCCACCAGCTCGACCCCGCGCTCCTCCCAGTCGCGCATCAACTCGTCGAGCAGCGCACGCAGGGTGTCGGGGCCGAGTTCGTCGGCAAACAGCGCGCGCATGTCACGCATGGGCATCGGCTGCTGGGCGCAGATGAGCGCGGTCTCAAGGACGCGCTTTGCATCCTGTGTGTTCATTGACGTTCGTTCACATCCTCAGCCGGCTCGGCCGGCAGGCATTCAGGGGGCGGGCTCCGCTCGCATCGGCCTTCGCTCGAATCCCGCGGCGCACCGGTGGACGCACCGGGTTGTCGCTGGGATGTCGCTGGGTTGGCGAAGGCTGTCGAGTGTGGAGCGTCTGGTCCGAAGCGCCGTCTTGACGGCTTGGCGCTGAGAACCAGCCTGCGCGCCATTCACATCGGCGCTGCAGTTCACATCCAGCCTGCGCGCCATTCACATCGGCGCTGCAGTTCACATC
>NZ_JBFUFP010000817.1:0-2490 GCF_056403375.1 Rhizobacter sp. P2_H2 | reverse complement strand
CAGCTGAACGCCGACCCGGCCGCGATCACGGTGCGTGCCGATGCGCCTTGGAACACCTACGAGGAGTTCATCGCCGCCGCGAAGAAGGGCGACCTGCGGGTGGGCAACTCGGGCGTCGGCTCGATCTGGCACCTGGCCGCGGCCGCGCTCGAAGACCGCACCGGCGCGAAGTTCCTGCACGTGCCCTACCAGGGCGCGGGGCCGGCGGTGCTGGCGCTGATGGGCTCGCAGATCGATGCGGTGTCGGTCAGCCCGGCGGAGGTGTCGACCTACGTGCAGGCCGGCAAGCTGAAGACGCTGGCGGTGATGGCCGACCAGCGCGTGAAGGGTTTCGAGAAGGTGCCGACGCTGAAGGAGCGCGGCGTCGACCTGAGCATCGGCACGTGGCGTGGCCTGGGCGTGGCCAAGGGCACGCCGCAGGACGTCGTCGACGTGCTGCGCGCCGCGACGCAGAAGACCGCCGCCGAGCCGAGCCTGCATGAGGCGATGGACAAGCTGAACCTCGGCTATGCGTATGCCGATGCGGCGGCCTTCAAGCAGGTGGTCGCGCGCGACCATGAGACCTTCAAGGTGCTGATCCCGAAGCTGAACCTCAACAAGCCGTAGGAGACGACGATGATCCGGATCTCTTCCTTCAAGCCTTTCAAGCGTTTTGCCGCGCTGGCGCTGCTCGCGCTGTGCAGCACCGCCGGGCTCGCGCAGACCAAGCTCAAATGGGCCCACGTCTACGAGACCAGCGAGCCGTACCACAAGCAGGCGCTGTGGGCGGCGGAGGAGATCAAGAAGCGCAGCAACGGCAAGTACCTGATCGACGTGTTCCCGGCGTCCACGCTCGGCAAGGAGACCGACATCAACCAGGGGCTGACGCTGGGCACGGTGGACATCATCTACACCGGGATGGCGTTCGCCGGGCGGGCCTACCCGCCGCTGTCGATCGCGTCGGGGCCGTTCATCTTCCGCGACCATGCGCACTGGCAGAGCTTTCGCGACAGCGCGATCTTCAAGGAGCTGGCGGCGGGGTACGAGAGCAAGAGCGGCGGCAACCACATCGCCGGCTACACCTATTACGGCCAGCGCCACCTCACCGCGAACAAGCAGGTGCTGAAGCCGGAGGACATGAAGGGCATGAAGCTGCGCGTGCCGGATGCGCCGCTGTTCATGATGTTCCCGCGCGCGGTGGGCGCCAACCCGACGCCGATCGCATTCGCCGAGGTGTACCTGGCGCTGCAGAACGGCACCGTCGATGCGCAGGAGAACCCGCTGCCGACGATCGAGGCCAAGAAGTTCTACGAGGTGCAGAAGTACACGATGCTGACCGGGCACATCACCGAATCGCTGGTCACCGTGGTGTCGGGCACCACCTGGAGTTCGATGCCGGCGGCCRACCGCAAGCTGTTCGACCAGGTGCTCTGGGAGGCGTCGACGCGGGCGAGCAGCGACATCCTCGAATCCGAGCACCGCCTCGTGACCGAGTTCGAGAAGGCCGGCCGCACCATCGTGAAGGTGGACCGCAAGCCGTTCATGCAGGCGGTGCAGAAGGCAGTGACGGCCCCCGATGCGCCGTGGTCGAAGGAACTGTATGACCGCGTGGAGGCGCTGAAGTAGCGAGTTCGCCGAGAATCCTGGCGATTCGCCGCACGGCATCGAAAGGAATCGCATGGATCTCGGAATCGAAGGCAAGTGGGCGCTGGTGTGTGCCGCCAGCAAGGGCCTGGGCAAGGGCTGCGCACAGGCGCTGGTGCGCGAGGGCGTCAACGTGGTGATCACCGCGCGCGGTGCCGAGGCGCTGGAGGCGACGGCCGCCGAGTTGCGGGCGCTGAAGCGCGGCGAGGTGCGCAGCGTGGCGGGCGACATCACGACGGCCGCCGGCCGCGAGGCGGCGCTGGCGGCGTGCCCGCAGGTCGACATCCTGGTCAACAACGCCGGCGGGCCGCCGCCGGGGGATTTCCGCGACTGGGACCGTGACGCGTGGATCAAGGCGCTCGATGCCAACATGCTGACGCCGATCGAGCTGATCAAGGCGACGGTCGATGCGATGGCGGGGCGCGGCTACGGGCGCGTGGTCAACATCACCTCGGGCGCGGTGAAGGCGCCGATCGGCGTGCTGGGCTTGTCGAACGGCGCGCGCAGCGGGCTCACCGGTTTCGTGGCGGGCCTCGCGCGCACCAACCTGGTCGCGAAGAACGTGACCATCAACGGCCTGCTGCCCGGCGCGTTCGACACCGACCGGTTGCGAACGACGGTGCGGGCCGGGGCGCAGAAGACGGGGCAGGACGCCGACGCCGCGTGGGATGCGCGGCGCAAGACGATCCCGGCGCAGCGCTTCGGCACGGCCGAGGAGTTCGGCGCGTTCTGCGCGTTCCTGTGCAGCGTGCAGGCGGGGTACCTGACGGGGCAGAACATCCTGCTGGATGGCGGGGCGTATCCGGGGACGTTCTGAGCGGAAGGATGTACTGCGCGTGGAACGATGTGGCGGCTGGCGTGACATAC
>NZ_JBFUFP010000816.1:0-2492 GCF_056403375.1 Rhizobacter sp. P2_H2 | reverse complement strand
CCCTTCATGAGCTCTTCCTCCCCTTTCGCCAGTTTCCTGCCCAGATTCCTGCGGGCGGCGGCCGCGCTGCTGCTGAGCACCGGCCTGGTGGTGGCGCCCGTGCAGGCGGCTGCACCGATGACGCCGGCGCCCGACTTCACGCTGCGCACCCTCGAGGGCAAGAACCTGCGCCTGAAGGAGCAGCGCGGCCAGGTCGTGCTGGTGAACTTCTGGGCCACCTGGTGCGCGCCGTGCCGCCAGGAGATGCCCAAGCTGAACGCGCTGTACGACAAGTACAAGGGCTCGGGCTTCGTGCTGCTGGGCGTCAACGTCGACGACGATGCGCGCAATGCCGCCACCGTCGCGGGCAAGCTGGGCGTCACGTTCCCGGTGCTGTTCGACACCGACAAGAACGTCAGCAAGCTGTACGACCTGAACAGCATGCCGTCGACGGTGCTGATCGACCGCGACGGCCGCGTGCGCTTCCTGCACCGCGGCTACCAGGACGGCTACGAGAACACCTACGACAAGCAGATCCGCGACCTGCTGAAGGAATGAACATGGGCTGCCAACGCAGAGCACTCGCCGTTGTCGTGACGCTGGCCTCGCTGCTGGCCGGCTGTGCCGCGCCCGAGCCGTGGGTGAAGCCGTACGAGCGCGAGCGCCTGGCCGATCCGATCATGCGGCTGTCGCGCGACGCGCTCGCCGACAAGCACCGCGAGCACATCTACGACGTGCGCGAGAGCGGACGCGGCGCCACCGGCGTGCAAGGGGGCGGCTGTGGTTGCAACTAGCGCCTGCTGGGTGCGTCGCCTGCGCCGTGCGCTGGCGCGCCGCCCGCACCACCTGATGCGCGCGGGCCGCGCGCTCGGCGTGGTGGTCGGCGGTGTGGCGGCGGCAGGAGCGGCCTATGCCGTCGACCTGCCCGAAGACCGTGCCGACGCGATGTACCACTTCTTCGACGGCGGCGGCACGCGCGCCGACGGCCCGGCGCTGCTGATCCGCAAGAAGGTCGCCGACCGGCTGTCGATCAGCGGCTCGTACTTCATCGACTCGGTCAGCAATGCGTCGATCGACGTCGTGACGACCGCGAGCCCCTACAAGGAAAAGCGCACCGAATACAGCCTCGGCGCCGACTACGTCTACCGCGACGCGCAGGTGTCGATCTCGGGCACCACCAGCGACGAGCCCGACTACAAGGCGAACACGGTGAGCCTGGACGTCTCGCAGGAGGTGTTCGGCGGCATGACGACGATCAGCCTCGGCGCGACGCGCGGTGCCGACCAGGTCGGCTCGCGCTACGAGGGCATGTTCGACCGTGCGCAGCACTGGCGCTATCGCCTGGGCGTCACGCAGATCCTGACGCCGCGCTGGCTCGCGAGCGCGAACCTCGAGGCGGTCTCCGACAACGGCTACCTCGGCAACCCGTACCGCGTGGCCCAGGTGTTCGGCACCCTGGTGCAGGAGCGCTACCCGCGCACCCGCTCGAGCCGCGCGCTGAAGCTGCGCGCCATCGGCGACATCGGGCAGGGCGAGCAACGCGCCGCGCTGCGCGCCGAGTACCGCTACTTCTGGGACAACTGGGAGATCAAGGCGCACACGCTGGAGCTGGGCTACACCCGCTACTTCGGCGCGCAATGGCTGGGCGAGGGCTTCGTGCGCTACAACACGCAGAAGCAGGCGCTGTTCTACGCCGACAACGCGCAGAGCGAGACGCGCTACGTGTCGCGCAACAAGCAGCTGAGCGACTTCAACGACGTGAGCGTCGGCGCGAAGGCCACCTACGCCGCCGGCAAGATCGCCGACAAGTACGACATCAAGTGGAACGCGCAGTACCAGTTCATGCGATTCCGCTACAAGAACTTCACCGACATCCGCACCCACAGCCTGTATTCGTTCGACGCGAACGTCCTCGAGCTGTTCGTCTCGGCCACCTTTTGAGAAAGACCGCGCCCATGTTCAAACGTAGTCGCAGCCTGCTGGCTGCCGGATGCCTGGCGGGACTGTTGGGACTGTCGTGCGGCGCCACCTTCGCGGCCGATGCGGCACCGGCGCCGGCCCCGGCCGCCAGCGCTCCCGAAGCCGCCATGGCCCCGGCCGCCGCCGCATCGTCAGCCGCCAGCCTCGACGGCCGCATCCAGGACCTGAAGGGCGACGTGATCCGCCTGAACCGCGACCTGCTGGTGCTGGAGGAGGAACTGCTGTTCCCCGCCAACACGCAGGTGGCGGTGTTCGTCTCGATGGACGTGGGCAAGATGTTCGAGCTCGGCTCGGTGCAGGTGAAGCTCGACGACAAGGTCGTCGCGAACTACCTCTACACCCCGCTGGAGGTGAAGGCCCTGCACCGCGGCGGCGTGCAGCGCGTGTTCCTCGGCAACCTGAAGGCCGGCGAGCACCAGATCGTCGCGGTGTTCACCGGCGGCGGCCCGCACTTCCGCGACTACAAGCGCGGCGCGACCGTCAAGTTCGACAAGACCACCGACCCGAAGTACATCGAGCTGCAGATCAAGGAC
>NZ_JBFUFP010000815.1:0-2492 GCF_056403375.1 Rhizobacter sp. P2_H2 | reverse complement strand
CGTTGGTGCTGCCCGTGGCGATCAACGTCTGGGCACCTTGCGAGCCGATGGGGCCGGCCGAACTCATCGTGACCGTCACCGTGCACGCCGTGCCCGGATCGATGTTGCAGCTGCCAGGGGCCACCGAGTACGCGCCGCTGAGACCGGACATCGTCAACGTGGCGGCCTGGTTGCCGCTGTTGAAGAAGCTCACAGTGCCACTCGCGGAAGCGCCGCCCTTCGATGCACTGAGCGCCGAGGCGTTGTTAGCCGAAAGATAGACATTCGAGCCGTACACCGTGCCCGCGACGGCGGCCGACACCGCACCGGTCGTGCCACCCGTGGCCACCAGGATCTGGCTGCCTTGCGCGCCAAGCGCGCCACTCGTAGCCATCGACACCGTCACGGCGCAGGTACCTCCCGCAGGCGCCGCGCAGCTTGCCGGGCTCACCGAGTAAGGTGCGCTCAGGCCCGACATCGTGAGCGTCGCCGCCTGGTTGCCGCTGTTCGTGAAGGTCACCGTGCCGCTACCCGCTGCACCGCCCTTCTGCGCCGTCAGGCCAGCGGCGCCATTGCCAGTCACCGCGATCACCGATTGCAGGCCCGTGCCGTTCAGGGCCGCAGACAGCGTCCCCGCCCCCGTGCCGATGCTCACGCTGCCGCTGCGTGCCGCGTTGGCTGTCGGCTGGAAGCGCACGGTGATTGCACAGTTGCCGCCCACCGCCAGCGAGCTACCGCAGGTCGTCGAGACAAAACCGAAGTCGGTACCGCTGACCGATGCCGCTGCCGGCACCGTCATGCTCAGCGGGCCGACGCCGGTGTTAGCGAGCGTCGAAGTCAGTGTCGGCGCGCTGCCGACGGCCACGCTGCCGAAGTCGATGGCGCTCAGGCTGCCCGAGGGCGCCTGCCCCGTGCCCGACAGCACCGCCGACTTCACGCCCAGCTCGGTGTTGACGTTCAACCCGCCACTGCGCGCACCGGCCGCCGTTGGCGTGAAGCTCACGGTCACCGTGCACGAGGCACCCGCCGCCAGGCTCGCACCGCAGGTCGTGCCCGCAAAGCCGAACTCGCTGCCCGATGCCGACGACACCGCCGCAGCGGTCGGCACCGTCAGGTTCATCGCCACGCCGCCGGTGTTGCTCAGCGTCGCCGTGGCGCCGCTGCTCTGCCCGATCTGCGTGGTCGCAAAGGCTGGTGCGCTCAGCGCGGCCGCCGGCGCGGTGCCGCGCGTGGCGCTCGCACCGGCTGCCGTTCCAGYGCTCGCACCGACCGCCGCCAGGCTGTTCGGCGCCACATTCGTCTGCGTGCTGCCCTGACGGCGGCCGAGCAACCAGTTGTCCCCGGCGATGTTGTCGGCCGCATAGACGTACTTCGCCGTCGACGTGACGGTCTGCGCCACACCGGCCGCGTTGCCGCTCGTCAGCGTGTCCACCTGCGTCGGGTCGCCGTTGTCGTTGAAGCGGTTGGTGGTCGTGGTGACCGGCAACGCCTCCCCGGTGGCCGGCTCCTTGCCGGTCTTGGTGGTCTTGTAGAGATAGGGCCGCAGGATCCGCGTGCCGGCCGCCAGCGGGCACGGTGCGTCCGCCGTGGCGTTCGCTTCGGCAGTTGCGCCGGCGGATCTCTCGCAATGCACGTTGACTTCGCTGGACAGCACCAGCCCCGACGCCTGGTCGAGTGTGCTGCGCCAGGTCTCGCTGCGCACCGGCAGCCCAATGTAGGGATGGCGTTGCTGCTGTTGCAGTACCTGCGTCAGCACCGTGCCGTCGGGCGCCTGCCGCTGGCGGCGCACCTCGCGGAAGCCGCGCGGGCCATACCCGTCGTGGGCCAGCTTGAGGCCGCGGTAGCTGAACTCCTCGATCACCTGGCCGCTGCCGACGCCGCTGTCGCGCGTGACGGTGGCGACGACGTACGACGAATCGATGCTGTCGTACAGCGGGAACACCGCCGCGTTCGCCGTGCCGCGGTCGCTCGTGTACCGCGGGCCGAGTGCGCCACTGGTGGAGTTGGCCAACGGCACCCAGGTCAGCGTGGTTCGCAGGTTGCGGGGCGAGGTCACACCCACCAGCAGGTCCGGCGGCAGCGTGGAACCCTGGCGGACGTACAGCTGGTTGCTGGTGCCGTCGCCCGGCGTCGGCGATCCCAGCATCCGCAGGATCTCCACGTCGCCCCGGCCGGTGAAGTTCCCGGTGACGAAGGCGGCCGCGCTGTCGCTGCGCTGCAGCAGGTCGTTGGCCGTCTTGAGGTTGAAGCCGGTCGACTGGCGGTAGGTGCCGTCGCCGTTGCTCAGGTAGATCTTGTTCTGCGTGGGATCGTCGGCCCAGCGGATGATGTCGTCGCGGCCATCGCGGTTGACGTCCGCGAAGACGATGTCGGCCGTGTGCGTGGTGTAGCCGAGCTGCGACGAGGTCGTGACCAGCGATTCGGAACCCAGGTTGTAGTTGCTCTCTCGCAGCAGGTGGCCACCGCCGTCGGAGACGCTGGCCAGACAGTCCACGCGGCCATCGCCGTTGAAG
>NZ_JBFUFP010000814.1:0-2495 GCF_056403375.1 Rhizobacter sp. P2_H2 | reverse complement strand
AGATGAGGCCGCCGATGACCGGCGAAGACCGCGCGCTGGGGCTGGTCGATTTCTCCATCTTCCCGCACCTGGACTATCCCGGCTTCGATGAAAACACCATGGCATGCGCCGAGCGGTGGGCGGCCACGATTGGCGTCCCCGCCTATGCCATCGACGACCAGACCGCCATCCAGGTCGTCGATGGCACGGCCACGGTCGTCAGCGAAGGAAACTGGCGCTACTTTGGGGGTTGAGCTTCGCCAGGTACCGCGCAGCCTCCGCCAAGCCGCGCACCTTTTGCGCATCCAGCGTCGACGCACGGTCCCCACCGCACACCGCGCTGCGGAACCCGGCGAAGTCGGGCGCCAGTTCACGCAATGCCGGCAGATCCGGCAACAGCAAGGCACCGGCCAGCCCGGCCAGCTTGCCGGCCTCGCGCACCGTCGCCACGAAGCGCTGCAACTCCGTTGCGCCCACGCACGCAAAGATGCTCCCGGCCCGCTTGTCCGCCGTGTCCGCCATCACCGCCGGGAACCCCAGCCGGCAAGCTCGCGCAATCAGCCCGGTGTCAAGCCCCGCATCCGCAATGAACACCGGCACCACCGCATGCCGACTTTCCGCCAGCATGTCGAGCACCTCTGCAGCATCCGGTGAGCGCTCAATGCCAACCTTGACGTAGTCGACCCCGCAAGCCCCCACCGCTTCCACACGCGCTTCGATGAGATCGAGCTGATCCATCCCCACATCCCCAATCGTCGCGCTGATCGGCAACGCAATTCCCCGTTCCCGCAACCCCCGCACGACCGCCCGGATCGTCGCCACCGGCAGCCCCCCCAGCGCGCCCTCGCGCGGCTCCTTCAGGTCGATGAAATCCACCCCGCCTTCCGCCGCCAGCAAGGCCTCGTCCAGATCCCGCACGCTCACCAGCAGCCGCATGCGCGTCATCACCGCGCCTCCTTCTTCGCATCACCCGCCCGATGCCGCACCACCGCCTCCCGCAACCACCCCCAGGCCTCGCGCTCCCCGTCCCCCGCCGTCTTGTCGATCGCAATCTGCAGGTACGCCATCTCCGCATCGATCTTCTCCGCCGCCAGCATGTGCAGCCGGCTCACCAGCACCGCCCCTTCGATCACCGCCGCCTGCGCGCGGTTGAATCCGATGAACGGCCCATGCGCCACCTCATGCACTCGCGCCATCCGCAGCACCGGCCGCTGCACGTCGTCGCGCCTTTCGGCCAGCGCCAGCTCCACATGCCCCAGCGCATTCGCCAGCCGCCGGCCTTCGATCTTCTCGGCYGCCACCAGCGGCCACAGCTTGCGCCCCGTCACGCAACCGGCGAACACACGCGTGTCGGTCAGCAGGTTCAGCACCGCATGGCCGGTCGCGACGATGTTGTCGTGCGTGGCCGACGGCTTGAACGGCATCAGCACCACGTGCTCGCCCTGGTAGCGCACGCCCATCGGCGCCACATGCGGCACGCCGTCGGCCGACAGCGTGGTCACCACCGTTTCGTAGATGACGTCGTTCATTCTTTCGTGTTCCTCGCCTGGCCGGTGGTCATCGTGGTCCCCGGTGCACACCAGCTGTTCAGATCCTGCGCCCGCGTCTCCACCGCCACGCCCCAGTCGAGCGGCTGGTCCTGCACGTAGCGCTTGCCCAGCTTCCACGCGATCTCGGCATGCGCCAGCTCCACGCCCATGTAGAACGCGTGCGCCGCATCGTGCTCCAGCTTCAGCTGCGGCCACAGCTCGAAGGCGCCTTGCCCGAGCCGCAGGCCGTCGCGGTTGTAGACATGCAGCCCGAGCGGCGAGACCTGCACGCGGAAGTTCGGGTCGCGCACCTGCGCCGCGGTCTCGGCGATCTCCTGCGGCGTGTCGGGGAACGGGTGCTTGGCATGCACCGTCATCAGCGCATCGCTGATGCCCTTGGGCAGGCGGCCGTGGCTGGCCGCGGCATGCATGATGCGGCGCGCCCAGTCGGCCTCGCGCACCGCGCGGCGCGCATGCGGGCTCACCTGCGTGGTCAGCACCGCGGCCACGTTCAGCTCGGCGGCGATGCCGAACAGCAGCGCGTTGATGCCGCTGGTGTCGGCCTCGGTCAGCTCGGTCACGTTGCCGATGCCCAGCATGATCGGCGCGTCCGGAAAGCGCTCGCGCAGCCGGTGGTAGCGCACGATCGACGCGGTCAGCCCGAACGGGATCGGGTCGAGGATCGAATCGGCGATGTACGGCTTGCCCATGCGCTGCATCTGCTCGACGGCCGCATGCAGCGAGGCCTCGTCGGCCGGCGTGCGCGGGATCAGCACCGGCACCGCCTCCACCTCGCCGGCCACCCACAGCGTGTCGAGCGTCAGGCTCAGCAGGTAGTCGGCACCGGCCCGGCCGCCGCGCAGCAGTTCCTGCGCATCGTTCGAATCGACGCTCACCAGGAAGCCCTCGGCCTTCAGCGCCTGCACGCTGTCGGCCAGGTGGTCGAAGCGCGTCGCCGGCAGGCTGCCGAGGTCGATCACGTCGGCG
>NZ_JBFUFP010000813.1:0-2503 GCF_056403375.1 Rhizobacter sp. P2_H2 | reverse complement strand
CTCCACCGCGCTGGTCGTGTCGCTGCTGGGCCTCGGAACGCTGCTGGCGGCCTCGGCCTTCTGGTTCACGGTGGTCAAGTTCGCGGGAGGGCTGTACCTGCTGTACCTCGGCATCAAGCTGCTGCGCGCCGGCGTTTCGCCTGCACAGGCCACGGTCGCGCCGGCCACCGGCTCGCGCTGGAAGCTGTTCATCAACACCTATCTCGTGACCGCCCTCAACCCGAAGGGCATCGTGTTCTTCATCGCCTTCCTGCCGCAGTTCCTGCGCCCGGGCGTGAACGCCACGCAGCAGCTGTGGATCCTGGCCGTCACCTTCGTCACGATGGCCACGATCAACTCGACGCTCTATGCGGTGTTCGCCACCTCGGCCCGCGCCGCGCTCGCGTCGCCACGTGCGCAGCGCGGCTTCAACCTGGCGGGTGGCTCGCTGCTGTCGGCCGCCGGGGTGTGGGCGCTGCTGGCCAAGCGGCCGGTGTAGAGATTCCGACCGGTGTCGCGCCGCGCCTGCGGCGCGCTGGAGCGCGCCCTGCGCTCACGTTGCAAGCCGTTTCTTGCACGCTGTTACCCGCATCCGGTCGCCCGACCGGTCAAATGCGAGCGCTTTCACGATTGGCAGTCCGTGGGCGCAAGGAGCAGTGCGATCTCCTCAACAAACACCGGAAAGACAACCATGTTCCACAAGACAAGACGTTGGGTGGCTTGCATCGCAAGCCTGTTGATTCCGCTGGCCGGCCTGTGTGCCGCGCCAGCACCCGCCACCACGGTCATGAGCGCCGCC
Source organism: Rhizobacter sp. P2_H2 (assembly GCF_056403375.1). Classification (NCBI taxonomy): domain Bacteria; kingdom Pseudomonadati; phylum Pseudomonadota; class Betaproteobacteria; order Burkholderiales; family Sphaerotilaceae; genus Rhizobacter; species Rhizobacter sp. P2_H2. Next base: position 1,725 of record NZ_JBFUFP010000813.1, on the reverse strand, counting down.
GCCGTCACGGCCGCGGCCTGCAGCTCGCAGACCTGGCAGTACGGCGTGTACTACCGCCTCKGCGACGTAGTCCGCTACCCGAACAACGGCAACTACTACAAGCTGGTCAACGTCGGCGGCAACGGCAGCGATGCCACCGACCCGACGATCAGCACCTGGTACTGRCAGCAGACCACCTGTGACAGCGGTGGCAGCACCGGCGGTGGCGGCGCCACGACGGTGACCTGGCAGGCCGGCGTGTTCTATCGCCTCGGCGACGTGGTCAAGTACCCCAACAACGGCAGCTGCTACAAGCTGGTGAACGTCGGCGGCAACGGCAGCGACGGCACCGACCCGACGATCAGCACCTGGTACTGGCAGCCGACCGCCTGCGGCAGCACGGGCGGTGGCGGAGGAGGAGGCGGCGGTGGCGGCGGTGGCAACACCGGCGGCTGCACCGCGGTCGACTGGCAGGCCGGCGTGTACTACCGCCAGGGCGACGTCGTGCGCTACCCGGGCAACGGCAGCTACTACAAGCTGGTCAACGTGGGCGGCAACGGCAGCGACGGCACCGACCCGACGATCAGCACCTGGTACTGGCAGCCGACCACCTGCGGCGGCACGGGCGGCGGCGGTGGCGGCGGTGGTGGCAACACCGGCGGCTCGTTCATCGTCAGCGAGGCGCAGTTCAACCAGATGTTCCCGAACCGCAACGCGCTGTACACCTACGCCGGCCTGGTCAACGCGATGACCGGCTGGCCGGCCTTCGCGAAGACCGGCAGCGACACCATCAAGCGCCAGGAGGCCGCGGCCTTCCTCGCCAACGTGGCGCACGAGTCGGACAACCTGCGCGCGACGCGCGAGTACAACCAGGCGAACTGGCCGCTGTACTGCGACTGGAACAGCGGTTGCGCCCCCGGCCAGCAGTACTACGGCCGCGGCCCGATCCAGCTGAGCTGGAACTACAACTACCGCGCGGCCGGCCAGGCCATCGGCGTGGACCTGTGGAGCAACCCGGACCTGGTGGCGACCGACTCGACGATCGCGTGGAAGACCGCCGTGTGGTACTGGATGACGGGCACCGGCGCGGCCGGCGTCACGATCAACGCCATCAACGGCTCGCTGGAATGCGGCGGCCGCCGGCCGGATGCGGTGCAGACGCGGATCAACTACTACCGCACGTTCACCGGCATCATCGGTGTCGATCCGGGCGGCAACCTGGGCTGCTGATCGCACGCGATGGCGCGGAGCGCGGGGTCTCAAAATCCCCGCGCTCTGCGCCGACAAGGTGATACCTGCTACCGCCTAAGAGCGGCCCTTCCGGGATTCGAGTCGCGCTCGCGACAACTGGGCAGCTTCCTGCAGTTTGCGTTGAAGTACGTCCTTGGGTGGCAGTGTCGTGAGGTACTCGGCGACGTGGATTCCGGTCTTGTCGAGTTCCAGCAGTTCGATGCGCCCCTGGTCCTTGCCGCTGCACAAGATGATGCCGATCGGTGACTCTTCACCGGTCCTTCGTTCGTGCTTGTCGAGCCAGCGCAGGTAGAACTCCATCTGCCCCTTGTGTTCGGGGCGGAAGCGTTCGAGCTTCAGCTCCACGACGACGAGTCGACGGAGTTCGCGTTGGTAGAACAGCAGGTCCATGTGAAAGTCTTCACCATCGACCGTGATGCGCTTCTGCCGGGCCAGGAAGGCGAATCCGCTGCCCAGCTCCATGATGAAGCTCTCTATCTCTCGCAGGATGGCTGC
>NZ_JBFUFP010000812.1:0-2515 GCF_056403375.1 Rhizobacter sp. P2_H2 | reverse complement strand
GCTGTCCACGCTCGCCGACCCGGCCGCCCTGCGCAACCTGCCCTGAGCCGCGCCCCCTGACCCACGGAGACCTTGTCATGTTCAGACACTTCGCCACCCTCGTCTCGCCCGACACCTTGTTCAGGGCCCACCCGGCCGAGCTCGCCTGGCTGCTGGAAGAAACCTGGCGCCAGCGCTTCGACATCCAGGCCAAGGCGCTCGGCGACCCCGACCGCCGCAGCGCGCTCAGCGCCTCGCCGACGCCCAGCCCGCTGGGCGCGCCGCTGTCGGACGAGCTCAGCGACATCCTGACCTTCTTCGACAGCAGTGGCGGCGACCCCGTCGAGATCGCGCGCCAGTTCCGCTGGGACCACCTGATCTACGCCTACATGATCGAGAACACCCGCGCCTACGAGGTGTTCAAGCGCGTGGTCCACGAGTTCGTGCACGGCGAGAAGCTCGGCGTGCCCGATGCCGATTCGCAGGCCTGGCTGCGCAACACCGAGGAGCTGTTCTTCAAGGACGGCGCGCCGTTCTTCGTCACCTCGCTGGTCAGCCACATCCGCAGCGACCTGCGCGCGAACCGCCGCAACCCCTACCAGCGCATGTTCGGCATGGAGCTGAACCACGGCATGGACGACGGCAAGCCGCAGCCCTACGTGCGCGCCGAGGCGGCGAACGCCGAGTTCGTGCCGACCTTCGAGGAGTTCCTGCGCGAGGTCTGGGTCGGCATGACCTACGTCACCGCGAGCGCCAGCAGCAACCCGACCGACCCGGCCAAGATCGTCACGCTGGCCAGCAAGCTGAAGAACATGCTGCTGTCGCGCCGCCAGGACGGCAACCTGTCGCGCGAGGAGTTCTCGGCGGTGACCGCGATGGCGTGGTTCCACCTGACGCTCGAGTACAAGAACGATGGCGCCAGCGCGCCGATCGTCGCGTCGCTGCGGGCGCAGGCCAACGGCACCGAGCAGCGGCTGTTCAAGGTCGCGGAGCGCGTCGGCCTGCCGGCGCACGGGCTGTCGAAGCACTTCTTCGACATCGCCGACGCGATCTCGCGGATCCTGACGCAGATCGAGAGCAACGACTACGACACCACCGACAAGGTGCGCGCGCTGTTCACGCCGGACACCACGCTGCAGGCCACCCCCGAGGCGGCGATGCGGACCATCATCACGCACTGGACAGCGATCACCGGCCGCGATGTCAAGGCCCGCAAGGTCGCGCCCAACTGAGCGCCGGAGGTCGATGCCATGAAGCCGGATTCCCCCTTCCTGTCGGCCTACCCGACGCCGGAGCACGAGACCGCCCCCGAGGCGCCGCCGGCCCGCGGTGCCGGGCTCGGTGCGCTGCTGTTCGAAAGCCCGTACGTGCGGCTCGCGCTCGTCGACCATGAGGACGACGCGCAGTCGGAGTGCGAGGCCTGCCGCTGCCACGAGTTGGACAACGAACTGGACGACGAAGCCCCCGAGTCCGAAGTCGACGACACGCCAGTGGTCGATGCGCCGCTGTCGGCCGACGACCGCACCTGGGTGCTCGACCTGCGCCGCTCGGCGCTGGAGCGCCTGCCGGACGCGGCGTTGCAGCGCAAGTACCTGAAGGAGGTCGACTGGAAGGACGTGGAGTTCCCCGACAACGTACCCCCCGGCGGCTCGGCGACGGCGGCCGTGAAGGCGCACTGGGCCTTGTCGGAGCGGCTGTTCGCCGACATGGCCCGCGTGACGCCGGAGCGGCGCGTGAACCTGGGCGACACGAAGATCGCGTTCCGCGCGCACCGCCCGGTGGCCGTGCCGGGCCAGAAAGGCGCGCAGCTGTACGCCGAGGCCAGCGCGGCCTTCGTGCGCATGCGCGAGGCGGCACTGCAAGAGGGCGTGACGCTGGACATCACCTCGTCGTGGCGTTCGGCCGGCCACCAGGCGGCCCTGAGCGCCTCGCAGCCGAATGCGAAGGCGGTGGCCAAGGGCCACTCCGCGCACATGTACGGCCTGGCGGTCGACCTGCAGATGTCGGTGCGCGGCCTCGATGTGTCGGGCAAGAGCCAGACCCGCACCGCAGAGAAGATGGCCAAGCTGGTGCGCATGTACCGCTCGCCGGTCTACAAGTGGATGATGCTGCGCGGCAAGGCMTTCGGCTGGTACCCGTACCGCCGCGAGCCCTGGCATTGGGAATACAACCCGCCGGGGCTGAAGGCGCGCTTCGAGGGGGGCTCGGCTCCTGCATCGACGTCTGCGAAGGCGACCGCCACCACCACGCTGTCGGCCGGTGGCCAGCCCAAGGCGTGGGTGCGCTTTGCGCAGCGCGTGCTGAACGCCACCGCGGGCGAGCGGCTCTCCGACGACGGCGATGCCGGCCCGCTGACGCGCGCCGCGCTCGCCCGCTTTCGCGACAAGCACCGGCTCGGCGGCAGCTCGGAGCCGGGCAGCTCCACCGACATCGCGCTGACGCAGCGCGCGCTGGAGCACCTCTCGCACACCTCGATGTTCGCGGCGCTCGGCACGCGCGACGCCAGGCTGGACCAGGCGCTCGCGGCCTTCCGCGC
>NZ_JBFUFP010000811.1:0-2517 GCF_056403375.1 Rhizobacter sp. P2_H2 | reverse complement strand
GCGCACACCATCGAACGCATCCTGGCGCGGCCGCTGCAGTTCTACCGCGGCCTGCGCGGCGCCGCGTTGCGCGCGCGCATCGCGCAGCTGCTCGACCTGGTGCAGCTGCCGGCCACGCTGGCACAGCGCCTGCCCGGCGGGCTGTCGGGCGGCCAGAAGCAGCGCGTGAACCTGGCGCGCGCGCTGGCCGCCGAGCCCGACCTGATCCTGTGCGACGAGGTGACCTCGGCGCTCGACAGCGTGGTCGGCGCCGCGGTGCTCGACCTGATGGCGCAGCTGCGGCGCGAGCTCGGCGTCTCGTACCTGTTCATCAGCCACGACCTGCACACCGTGCGCTCGGTGTGCGACGAGATCGTCGTGATGCAGCACGGCCGCAAGCTCACGCAGGTGGCGCGCGCCGACTTCGAGCGCGGCCCGCACCACCCCTACTACGAACTGCTCGCGCGCTCGGTGCCCGAGCTGCGCTGCGGCTGGCTGGATGACGTGCCCGACGCGCACGACGTGCCGGCCACCGCCTGACCCCCAACCCCTTCTTTCTTCGCGATGCCCCTGACCCTGACCGTTCCGACGCTGCAACGCCAGCAGAACTTCATCGACGCGCGCTGGAGCGATGCGGCCGAAGGCCGGCGCTTCGAGGTCCGCGACCCCGCCACCGACGCCGTGTTCGCGCAGGTGCCCGACAGCGGCGCGCGCGACGCCCGCGCCGCCGTCGAGGCCGCCCATGCGGCCTTCGCCGGCTGGCGCGCGCGCCCGAACCGCGAGCGCGCGCAGCTGCTCAAGCGCTGGCACGCGCTGATCGTCGAGCACCAGCACGACCTCGCGCGGCTGATCTCGCGCGAGCAGGGCAAGCCGCTGGCCGAGGGGCGCGGCGAGGTGCTGTATGCGGCGAGCTATGTCGAGTGGTTCGCCGAGGAGGCGACGCGCAGCTACGGCGACATCATCCCGGCGGCCGTGCCGGGCCGCCGCATGATGGTCGTGAAGGAGCCGGTCGGCGTGGTCGCGGTGATCACGCCGTGGAACTTCCCGGCCGCGATGATCGCCCGCAAGATCGCGCCGGCACTCGCTGCCGGCTGCACCGTGGTGGCCAAGCCGGCCGAGGACACGCCGCTGACCTCGCTGGCGCTGGTGCACCTGGCCGAGCAGGCCGGCGTGCCGCCCGGCGTGCTGAACATCGTGACGGCCTCGCGGCAGCGCACGCCGGAGGTGGTCGACGTGTGGCTGGCCGATGCGCGCGTGCGCAAGATCAGCTTCACCGGTTCGACGCCGGTGGGCAAGCACCTGGCGCGCGAGTCGGCCGGCACGCTGAAGAAGCTGTCGCTGGAGCTGGGCGGCAACGCACCCTTCATCGTGTTCGACGATGCCGACGTCGATGCGGCGGTCGACGGCCTGATGGCCGCCAAGTTCCGCAACGGCGGCCAGACCTGCGTCTGCCCGAACCGCGTCTTCGTGCAGGACGCGGTGCACGACCGCTTCGTCGGCCAGCTGGCGGCGCGCGTCGCCGCGCTGAAGGTCGGCCCGGCCACCGAGGCCGACTCGCAGATCGGCCCGATGATCAACGCGCGCGCGGTGCAGAAGATCGAGCAGCATGTGCAGGACGCGGTGGCGCGCGGCGCCCGCGTGATCGTCGGTGGCGAGCGCCTGCACTCGGCGCGCTGCGACGGCCCGAACTACTACGCGCCGACGCTGCTGGTGGATGCCGATTCGACGATGGCCTGCTCGTGCGAGGAGACCTTCGGGCCGGTCGTGCCGGTGACCCGGTTCCACGGCGAGGCCGAGGTRGTGGCGGCGGCCAACGACACGCCGTTCGGCCTGGCGGCGTACTTCTATTCGAGCGACATCGCGCGGGTGTGGCKCGTCGCCGATGCGCTGGAATGCGGCATCGTCGGCATCAACGAAGGCGTGCTCGCGTCGGAGGCGGCGCCGTTCGGCGGCGTCAAGGAATCAGGCTACGGTCGCGAGGGGTCACGCTACGGGCTGGACGACTACATGCACACCAAGTACCTTTGCTGGACAGGCTCGTAGGTTCTTTCTCGCATGGGCGCGAGCAAAGGCGGGAGCGGGGGGTGTGGGGCTCGCCGGCCGGTGCGGTCGCCGCGCAGGGCGCGTCGACTCCCCTGCGCTGCGCAGTTTGATGGCCCGTCGCCGAAACTCCCTCCACTCACTTCGTTCGTTGTGGTCAAACAGTCGGCGACAGTCAGTTCACGATCGCGCTTCGCGCGGGGCCATCAAACTGCACAGCTCCGGCGCCCCGTCCTRATTGGCGCTCCCCACACCCCCCRCCCCCGCCTTTGCCGAACCAGTGGCTCGATGCGTGCGGAGAACAGGCCCGGGTGACAGCCCGGGCATCAACCCTCACTTGTTCGCTTGTCACCTAAAAAGTAGCTGGGCGGTGGCACAAAGGCGCGTGGGGGGAGGCYGTGGAGCGYCAATMAGGACGGGGCGCCGGARCTGGCTGRTTTCATGGCCCGCGYGCGCCAGCRCGCTTCGTGAACTGACTGTCGCMCACTGTTTGACCAC
>NZ_JBFUFP010000810.1:0-2522 GCF_056403375.1 Rhizobacter sp. P2_H2 | reverse complement strand
GATCTTCTCGGTGTGCATGGCTGTGTCCTGCTGCGGTTCAATCAAAAGAAAGCTCTGCTGCGCACCGCGTGTCGCGCAGCCTCGCGGAAATCAGACGGTCTGGCGGGCGCGCTGCACGTACCAGCCGATCGCCTCGTGCAGCCCGGCGCGCACGTCGTGGCTGGGTTCGTAGCCGAGCAGCCGGCGCGCCTTCGACACGTCGGCCAGCGAATGGCGCACGTCACCGGCGCGGAAGCTCGCGTACTGCGGCGCCTCGACGCGCAGCTGCGGGCATTCGCGCTGCAGCGCCTCGGCCAGCGCGCCGTGCAACTGGTTCAGCGTGGTGCGGTCACCGACCGCCACGTTGAACACCTGGTTCGACGCCTCGGGGTCTTCGCAGAGGCCGGCGCGCAGGTTGGCCTGCACCGCGTTCGTGACGAAGCAGAAGTCGCGCGAGGTCTCGCCGTCGCCGTTGATCACGCAGCGCGAGCCTTCGAGCATCTGCGCCGCCCAGCGCGGGATCACCGCGGCATACGCACCGTTCGGGTCCTGGCGCGGGCCGAACACGTTGAAGTAGCGCAGCCCGATCGTCGACAGCCCGTAGCAGCGGCCGAACACCTCGGCATACAGCTCGTTCAGGTACTTGGTGACGGCATACGGCGACAGCGGCCGGCCGATCGTGTCCTCGACCTTCGGCAGCGTCGGCGAATCGCCATACGTCGAGCTCGACGCGGCATAGACGAAGCGCTTCACGCCGGCGCTGCGTGCCGCCTCGAGCATCGTCAGGAAGCCGGTCGCGTTCGAGCGGTGCGTGGTCAGCGGGTCCTTGATCGAGCGCGGCACCGAGCCGAGCGCCGCCTGGTGCAGCACGATCTCGGCGCCGTCGCAGGCCTGCGTGCAGCTCGCCAGGTCGGCGATGTCGCCGCGGATGAAGGTGTGGCGCGACCAGGCCTCGTCGCCGACGGCGCGGCGCACCTCGTCGAGGTTGGCCTGGTGGCCGGTCGAGAAGTTGTCGAGGCTCGTGACCTGCTGGCCGGCACGCAGCAGGTTCTCCAGCAGGTGCGAGCCGATGAAGCCGGCACTGCCGGTGACGAGCCAGCGGCGCGGCGCGGCGCGCAGCTGCGCGAGCACCGGGTCGAGGAATTCGTTGGGGGTCATCAGAGTCGCCACACGTTGAGGCCGCGCGCCTGCAAGGCCTTCGCATCGGCCTGGCTCTTCACGTCGACATACAGCCCGTTCGGCACCAGCTTCGCGACGTAGTCGTCGATCGGACGCGCCTTCAGCGCCTTGTGCGCGACGGCGGCGACCACGGCCTGCGCCTGCGGCAGCGCGTCCCAGCCGACCAGGTCGACGCCGTACTCGTGCTTCGCCTCGTCGGCCGCGGCCACCGGGTCGTGCACATGCACCGTCACGCCGTAGCTCTCGAGCTCGCGCACCACGTCGATCACCTTCGAGTTGCGCAGGTCCGGGCAGTCTTCCTTGAAGGTCAGGCCCAGCACGATGACGTTGGCGCCCTTCACCTGGAAGCCGGCCTGGATCATGTTCTTGATCGTCTGCTCGGCCACGTACTTGGCCATGCCGTCGTTGATGCGGCGCCCGGCCAGGATGACCTGCGGGTGGTAGCCCAGGCGCTCGGCCTTGTGGGTCAGGTAGTACGGGTCGACGCCGATGCAATGCCCGCCGACCAGGCCCGGGCGAAACGGCAGGAAGTTCCACTTGGTGCCGGCGGCCTCGAGCWCCTCGAGCGTGTCGATGCCGATGCGGTGGAAGATCAGCGACAGCTCGTTGACGAGCGCGATGTTGAGGTCGCGCTGGGTGTTCTCGATCACCTTCGCGGCCTCGGCCACCTTGATGCTCGTCGCCTTGTAGACGCCGGGGGTGATGATGCTGCCGTACATCTCGGCCACCAGCTTCAGCGTCTCGGGCGTGTCGCCCGACACCACCTTGGTGATGGTCGTCAGCGTGTGCTGCTTGTCGCCCGGGTTGATGCGCTCCGGCGAATAGCCGACGAAGAAGTCCTGCTTCCACTTGAGGCCGGACTCACGCTCGATGATCGGGATGCAGACCTCTTCGGTCGCGCCGGGGTACACGGTGGATTCGAAGACGATGGTCGCGCCGCGCTTCAGGTTGCGGCCGACCGAGGTGCTGGAGCCGACCAGCGGCGACAGGTCGGGGTTGTGGGCGTCGTCCACCGGCGTCGGCACCGCGACGACGATGAAATCGGCCTCTTTCAGCGCGCTGGCGTCRGTGGTCGGGTGCAGCTGACTCGCGGCCTTCAGCGCCTCGGTGCTGACTTCGCCGGTCGGGTCGATGTGTTCTCGGTAGGCGGCGATTTTCGGCGCCGACAAATCAAACCCGATGGTCTTGTATTTCTTGCCGAATTCAACTGCAAGCGGCAATCCGACATACCCCAGGCCGACGATAGCAACGGTGGTCATGAATCTATGGTTTGAAAGTGGGCCGCGAATCTCGCGCGGCATATTGAAAAAGCCCAGCGTTGCCACGGAAGAGAGCGCATCGCCGGACGAAAGACAGATGGTAGT
>NZ_JBFUFP010000809.1:0-2531 GCF_056403375.1 Rhizobacter sp. P2_H2 | reverse complement strand
GCCCTGCTCCAGCGCGCGCATCTGCTGGCTCACCGCCGAGGTGCTCATGCCCTGCGCCCGCGCGGCGCCGCTCATCGAGCCGTGGCGCACCACCTCGGCAAACAAGGCCATGCGGCGAAGGTCATCCATGATCGTGAAGCCTGGCTAAAGAATGTTGTTCGAAATGAGCGACTGGTGCACCCATTGTGAAGCGCAGATCATCGCGCCATCGACAACTCCCAGGAACATTCCATGAAGATCGCCCTGATTGGCGCCACCGGCTTCGTCGGCTCCGAGGTGCTGAAGGAACTGCTGTCGCGTGGCCACCAGGTGACCGCGCTGGCCCGCACGCCGGCCAAGCTGCCCGCGCAACCCGGCCTGACGGTCGTCAAGGCCGATGCGCTCGACGCCGCCCAGGTGGCCGCCGCCGTCGAAGGCCATGACGCCGTGGTCGACTCGTACAACCCCGGCTGGAGCGAGCCGCGCATCCACGACGTGTTCCTGCAAGGCACGCGCGCCATCGTCGACGGCGTCAAGCGCTCGGGCATCAAGCGCGTGCTGATCGTCGGCGGTGCCGGCAGCCTGTTCGTCGCGCCCGGCGTGCAGCTGGTCGACACGCCGCACTTCCCCGCCGAGTACAAGCAGGGCGCGCTCGCCGCCCGCGAGGCGCTGAACCAGATCCGCGCCGAGACCGCGCTCGACTGGACCTTCCTGTCGCCCGCCGCGCTGCTCGCGCCCGGCCCGCGCACCGGCAAGTTCCGCATCGGCGCCGACGAGCTGCTGATGGACGGCGACAAGCCGGCCGGCCTCTCGGTGGCCGACCTCGCGGTCGCGATCGTCGACGAGATCGAAACGCCGAAACACATCCGCAAGCGCTTCACAGCCGCTTACTGAGTCCCTGGGTTTGCGGGGGTCGGCTCGGGCGCTCCTTCTGGAGACAATCCCTCCACAAACACAGGAGGGGTTTCACGTGTCCGATGTCTTGCGCGCCGATCTGGCGAGCCGCCGCTTTGTCTTGAAGGGTCTGAGTTCCGCCGTGCTGCTGGCCGTGGCGGCCTGCGGTGGGGGCGGTGGGGACGGCAGTCCCGCCCCGGCCCCGGTCGGCGGTACGCCGCCTGCCCCCGTGCCGCCGGCACCGGTTCCTCCTCCACCACCGCCGCCGGCCCCGGCGCCCGGCCTGCCGCCGCTGTCGGCCGCGCTGCCCCGCCTGCGCGGCACCAGCATCTTCCCGGACCAGGGCTGGACCGACACCACCGCCAGCCATTGGCAGAACGTGGCCGAGCTGCCGGCGGCCGGCGCCAACGTGGCACGGCTGTTCATCCAGCCGTTCGACTTCAAGACCGGTGCCGCGCTGCTGCCCGGCCAGCCGCTGGCTGCACGCCTGCAGGCCTCGGTCGCGCAATGGGGCACGCTGATCGACTGGTGCCTGTCGAAGCGCATGCATGTGGTGCTGGCGGTCACGCTCGACGTCAGCTGGCCGAGCCGCGGCGTGTGGCCCGACGACGGCCGCGCGCTGTGGTCCGACCCATCGGCGCAGGCTGAGTTCGTGGAGGCTTGGGGCGAGCTGGCCCAGCAGTACGCCGGCGTGCAGGGCATCGTGTTCGACCTGCTGAACGAACCGCAGGGCCGCACGCCTGCAGAGATCAACGGCAACCACGCGGTCGCGAAGGACGCATGGAATCTGCTGCACCAATTGGCGCTGGCGCAGATCCGCCATGTGGACGCCGACCGCTGGGTCATCGTGCAACCGGTGTGGGGCGACCAGAAGAACTTCGCCGATCTGCAGCCCAACGGCGACGCAAAGACGGTCTACAGCTTCCACTACTACGGCCCGCACTACTTCACGCACCAGGGCGAAGGCGGCTTCCCGGCGGCCGGGACGGTGGGCTACCCGGGCGTCACCCGCGACAACGACTTCACCGCACCGCAGCTGTGGAACAAGGCGGCACTTGCCATCGACATGCAGCCGGCACTCGACTACGCCACCACGCACTCGGTGCGCATGATGCTCGGCGAGGTCGGCTGCACCCGCGCGGCACCGTCGGCCGACCGTGGCCGCTGGGTGGCCGACGCGATATCGCTGGCCGAGGCGGCCGGGCTGGACATCGTCTACTACCAGTACGACGGCTGGGGCGTGCCGAGCGACTTCGCGGCCGGTTGGGCGTTCGAGAACTCGTCGGTCACCGACACGGTGCTGGCCTCGTTCGCACTGAACAAGACGGCCTGAGCACGGCCCGATGTCATGAGCAACCGGGCCGCCACGCGACAGCCGCGGCCCGAATGGCTACAGTGCAAGTACCTCGACCGAAGGGAGAAGAACCTTGAAGATGAACAGTTCGATCGCCCTGTTGACGGCCGCCCTGCTGCTGCCGGCGGCGGTGGCAAACGCCGATCCCGTCACCGTGAATTTCACGGCCCAGGTGAAGACAAGCAGCGGCAACCTGCCCACGACGGGCAGCACCCTCACCGGCGCCTACGTCTTCGATTCGGATCCGGCCGCCTACCAGCTGTTTTCCAACCCGTCCGAGCCCGGCTACATGGGCTACGAGACC
>NZ_JBFUFP010000808.1:0-2540 GCF_056403375.1 Rhizobacter sp. P2_H2 | reverse complement strand
CACCAGGCTCGAATCGCTCGCATGGCCGCCGCGCAGCGCGAGCTCGTAGCCCTGCGCGATCAGGTCGACCTGCCGGGCGTCGAAATCCAGCTCCACCATCAAACCCGGATGGCGCGCCCGCAGGCCCGGCATCAGCGGCAGCACGAAGTGCTGGCCGTAGTTGCTCGGGCACGAGATGCGCACCCGGCCGCTCGGCTCGGCGCGCTGTGCCGCGACCGCGTCGACCGCCGCATCGAGCGCATCGATCGCGATGCGCGCCCGCTCGAGGAAGGCCTCGCCCTCCGTCGTGAGCCGCTGCACCCGCGTCGTGCGGTTGAGCAGACGCACGCCGAGCGAGGCCTCCAGCGCGGCCACGTTCTTGCTGACCGCCGCCCCCGAGATGCCGAGCGCCTTGGCGGCCGCCGCGAAGCTGCCGCGGTCGGCGGTCTGCACGAACGACAGGATGGCCGGCACCCGCTGCGCTGCATCCATTCCCAACCTCGGGTTATGAGTTCATGAACCTTCAGCCATCTTACGTTGAGGATGACCGGTTCGCACAATGCCTTCCATCGACATCTACCTGGAGCCCCACATGCCTTCTTCCACTTTCGCCATCCTTGGGAATGGCACCGTCGGCACGACGCTCGCGAAGGGCTTCGCCGCCCGCGGCGACCGTGTCGTCTTCGGCAGCCGCGACAGCGCCGGCGCCAAGGCCCGCGCCGCGCTGGACGCCGTCCCCGGCAGCACCGCAGCCAGCCTGGTCGATGCCGCCCGGCAGGCCGACAGCGCCGTCATCGCGCTGCCGTGGGCGGCCGTGAAGGGTGCGTTGACGCCGGCCCTCGCCGACGCGCTCGCCGGCAAGACCGTGATCGACGCCGTCAACCCGGTCGACTTCAGCTCGGGCCAGCCGGCGCTCGCCCTCGGCTTCACCGACTCGGCCGGCGAGACGGTGCAGCGGCTGCTGCCGCAGTCGAAGGTCGTGAAGGCCTTCAACATCATCACGGCGTCGCACATGGTGCAGCCGAAGCTGCCGGACGGCGAGCCGGACATGTTCATCGCCGGCAACGACGCCGGCGCCAAGGCCGAGGTCGCGGCGATCCTGCGCAGCTTCGGCTGGCGCAGCGCGATCGACCTCGGCGGCATCGAACAGGCCCGCTTGCTGGAGTCGCTCGCGATGATCTGGATCCGCTACGGCTTCGGCAACAACCACTGGAGCCACGGCTTCAGCCTGCTGAACCGCAAGCCGGACTGATCAGGCCCCCGCGAGCACGCTCTTCGGTTCGAGAAACGCCTCGAGCCCGAACGCGCCAAACTCGCGGCCCAGGCCCGACTGCTTGAAGCCGCCGAACGGCGCGCGCGGCTCGTTGTGCAGCCCGTTGATCAGCACCCGGCCGGCCTGCAGCCGCGTGGCCACCGCGCGGGCGCGCGCCGGGTTCGACGACGCGACGTAGGCCTGCAGCCCGTAGACGGTGTCGTTCGCGATCGCGACGGCGTCCTCCTCGTCGCAGTAGCCGATGAGGGCCAGCACCGGCCCGAAGATCTCCTCGCGGGCGATGGTCATGTCGTTGCGCACGTCGGCGAACACCGTCGGGCGGATGAACCAGCCGCGCGGCAGGCCGTCGGGCCGGCCCTCGCCGCCGGTCACCAGCCGGGCGCCCTCGGCGATGCCGATCCCGATGTAGCGCTGCACCCGATCGAACTGCCGCTGGCTCACCATCGGCCCGATCGCCGTTGACGGATCGGCCGGGTCGCCGACCCGCACCTGCGCCACCGCATCGCCGATGCGCTGCGCGTACTCCGCCATCCGCACCTGCGGCACCAGGATGCGCGTGCCGGCGATGCAGGCCTGGCCGCTGTTGATGAAACCGGCCGCGACGGCGAGCTTCACCGCCGCGTCGGTGTCCGCGTCGTCGAGGATCACGGTCGGCGACTTGCCGCCGAGCTCGAGCGTCACGCGCTTCATCGTCTCGACGCCGGCCCGCAGGATGCCCTTGCCGACGGTCGTCGAGCCGGTGAACGAGATCTTCGCGACATCGGGGTGCGTGGCGATCTCGGCACCGACCACGTCGCCGCGGCCGTTGACGATGTTGAACACGCCCGGCGGCAGGCCGGCCGCGTGCAGCGCCTCGGTGACGACCTGGGTCTGGATCGCGCTCATCTCGCTGGGCTTGATCACTGCAGTGCAGCCGGCCGCGATCGCGGTGGCGAGCTTATTGCAGATGAAGCCGGCATTCGCATTCCACGGCGTGATCAGCCCGACCACGCCGACCGCTTCCATCACGACGTCGGCGCTGCCGATGCGCCGTTCGAGTGGATAGGCCTCCAGCGTCTGCGCCGCCAGCAGGAAGGCGTCGGCCGCGTACTGCGCGCCCCACTGCGCCCGCGACACCGGCCCGCCGTACTCGAGGATGGTCGCGTCGCGGATGTCGTCGACGCGCGCCAGCACCGCCCGGTGCAGGCGGCGCAGCATCGCGACGCGCTCGGCCTTCGGGCTGCGCGACAGGCCGGGCAGCGCGCGCCGGGCGGCGGCGATCGCGCGGCGCGCATCCTCCACGTCACCG
>NZ_JBFUFP010000807.1:0-2544 GCF_056403375.1 Rhizobacter sp. P2_H2 | reverse complement strand
GTCCATGTAGGCGTTCAGCCCCATCATCTCGCGCACCGTCGCGCCCACCACCAGCTCGAGCGTGCGCTCGCGGCCTTCCAGCACCTCCACGCGAACCCGGTCGCCCACGCGCAGCGCGAGCTTGTCGGCCAGCCGGTCGGTCAGCACCAGCCCGCGGCCGTCGAGCACCGTCTCGCGGCCATCCGCATCGATCGCGCGGAACAGCTGCCCGCGCGGCGCGTAGCCGCGGATCAGGCTGCGCTCGCGGCGGTGCCCGTTGATGAAGTTCACCGCGACGAAGCGCGTCGACTCCACGTCGCGCACGCCCGGCAGGTGCATCAGCTCGCGGCGCGCACCGTCGCCCACCGCCTCGGCCGCCCACACGGTGATGTCGGTGCGCATGCTCAGGTTGAACTGGCTGTCGACGATCACGTCGATCGCGTCGCGGAAGAAGTTGCCCAGCACGACGATCGCGACCGCCGCCGCGACGCCGGCGACCGACAGCCCGCTGCGCAACGGCCGCCGCTCGATGTTGCGCACGATCATGCGCAGCGCCGGGTTCATGCCGCGCACGCCCAGGCGCTCGAGCAGCGTGCGGCGGTAGTGGCCGGGCGCCGGCGGGCGCATCGCTTCGGCGGGCGCCAGCCGCACCGTGGCGGCGATCGCGTTCAGCGTTCCGGCCACCGCCGTCGCCACCGTGATGCCGATGCTCACCACCAGCAGCCACGGCGCGATCACGTGCTCGAAGCTCGGGAAGCGGAACAGCTCGGCGTACAGCCCGGTCAGCAGCGTGCCGAGCACCTTGCCCAGCAGCACGCCGAGCACCAGCCCGGCCAGCACGATCGCCATCACCAGCTTCAGGTAGTGCAGCCCGATCGCGCGGTTCGGGTAGCCGAGCGCCTTCAGCGCCGCCACCTGCTCGCGCTGCGTCGACACCAGCCGCGTCACGACCACGTTGAGCAGGAACGCGGCGACGCCGAGGAAGATCGCCGGCAGGATGGTGCCGAGCACGCGCTGCTCCTTGATCTCGTTGTCGAGCATCAGGTGCGAGGGCTGCTCGTCGCGGCCGTTGGCCTGGCGGCCGCCGTAGGGCGAGAGCCGGCGCGACAGCCCGTCGATCACCGCCTCTTCCGATGCCCCCGGCGCGAGCCGCACCGCGACGCGGTTGAAAGCGCCGCGCATGTCGTAGGCGGCGGCCAGCGTCTCGCGTTCGATCCAGAAGATGCCGAAGCCGCGCGTGTCGGGCATGCCCCACAGGCCGGCGAAGATGTACTCCGGCGACAGCGCGGTGCCCACCATCACGATCGTGCGGCGGCGGCCGTTCAGCTGCACCTGCAACTCCGATCCCGGCACCAGGCCGCGCGACTGCGCGAAGCCCTCGGAGACCAGCGCCTCGATGCGCTCGTCGCCCGCGGCCACCGCCGCCGGTGCGCGGCCGCTGCTGACGAGCACGCGGTTCATCGCGTCGCCGGCGCGCCGCGGCAGGCCGATCAGCTGTCCGAGCACCGGGTCGGCCGAGCCGGGCACCTCGACGCGCGCCATTTCCTCCAGCGTGGTCTGCACCTGCGCGACGCCGTCGATGCGGCTGAGTGCATCGACCGCTGCGTCGGGCGCGCGCTTGACGGTGGCGAACACGTCGGCGAAGCGGCCCTGCGCATAGAACCGGTCGCGCGCCAGCGCCAGCGAGTCGACGGCCGACAGGCTGGTGATGAAGCCGCCGATGCCGCTGGCCACCACCAGCGCGATCGTCAGCGCCTGGCTCCACATCAGGCGCAGGTCGCGCAGCAGCTTGCGGTCGAGGGCCTTCATCGCGTCACCACGTCAGCTCGGACGGCTGCAGCTTGTGCGCGTTGGCTTGCACCCGCAGGATGCGGCCGTCGCCCAGCGTGACGACGCGGTCGGCCATGCCGGCGATCGCCGCGTTGTGCGTGATCAMGATGGCGGTGGTGCCGAGTTCGGCGTTGATGCGCGCGATGACCTCCAGCACCAGCTTGCCGGTCTGGTAGTCGAGCGCACCGGTCGGCTCGTCGCACAGCAGCACGTCGGGACGCTTGACGATCGCGCGCGCGATCGCCACGCGCTGCTGCTCGCCGCCGGAGAGCTGGGCCGGGAAGTGATCGCGCCGTGGCGTGAGCCCGACGCGCGCGATCGCGTCGTCCACCGGCATCGGGTCGCGCGCGATGTCGGTGACGAGCGCGACGTTCTCGCGCACCGTCAGGCTCGGGATCAGGTTGTAGAACTGGAACACGAAGCCGACGTGCTCGCGCCGGTAGCGGGTCAGCGCCGCATCGTCGGCGGCGCTCAGTTCCTCGTCGCCGAACCAGAGCCGGCCGGTGCTCGCGACGTCGAGCCCGCCGAGGATGTTCAGCAGCGTCGACTTGCCGCTGCCCGACGGCCCGAGCAGCACGATGAACTCGCCGCGCCGCACCTGCAGGTCGACCGCGCGCAGCGCCTCGACGCGCACCTCGTCGCTGCCGTAGGTCTTGGTGATCTGTTCCGCGCGGAACACGCAGGCGGGGTCGTTCATCGCTGGTGCACGTAGGTGCCGGGCGCGGCCTCGCCGGC
>NZ_JBFUFP010000806.1:0-2549 GCF_056403375.1 Rhizobacter sp. P2_H2 | reverse complement strand
TCAGCGACATCATCGGCGTGATCGACGGCATCGCGTTCCAGACCAACATCCTGGCGCTGAACGCAGCCGTCGAAGCGGCGCGTGCCGGCGAACAGGGCCGCGGCTTCGCGGTGGTCGCCAGCGAAGTGCGCAGCCTCGCGCAGCGCAGCGCCGACGCYGCCAAGGAAATCAAGGGCCTGATCGGCGCCAGCGTCGACCGCGTCGAGGCCGGCTCGCGCCTGGTGGCCGACGCCGGCAAGACGATGAACGAGATCGTCGGCTCGGTGCAGCGCGTCAGCGACATCATCGGCGAGATCAGCACCGCCGCCGCCGAGCAGAGCGATGGCATCGGCCAGGTCAACCAGTCCGTCAACCAGCTCGACCAGATGACGCAGCAGAACGCCGCGCTGGTCGAGCAATCGACCGCTGCCGCYGAAAGCCTGAAGGACCAGGCGGCCCGGCTGGCCCAGGCGGTCGGTAGTTTCCGTCTCCAGCAGGCCTGAGCCCGCCGGCCGGGCCTGCACTCCGAACGATCGACAGGCCGCCTGGGAGGCGGCTCCAACAAGAAGGGAAGTTCGCGATGTTCTCGTTGTCTGCCATGCGCCTGGGTCCGCGTCTCGCGGTCGGGTTCGGTTCGATCGCACTGCTGTGCGCCGCGGCCGTCGGTTTCGGCCTCGATCGCATCTCGACGATGCGCACGCTGTCGGAGGAGCTCGGCGTGCTCGACACCGAGAAGCTGTCGCTGTCGGAGCGCTGGGGCCGCGCGATCGAGTCCAACACCGCCCGCAACTGGGTCGTGTTCTTCGCGAACGACGAACAGATCAAGACCCGCGTGCGCGCCGAGATGAAGGACGTCGTGGCGGCGCAGACCGAGCGCCTGAAGCGCATGCAGGAGATCGCCACCTCCGACGCCGACAAGCGGCTGCTGGAGGCGGTGAACGTGCAGCGCGACGCCTACCAGGGCCTGCGCAACGGCCTGCTCAAGCGCAAGGAAGCCGGCGAAGACGTGACGGCCGAGGTGATGGACAAGCTGTTCCCTGCGGCCAAGGCCTACAGCGACAGCGTCGAGAAGCTCATCCAGGGCCAGCGCGACAGCATGGCGGACACCAAGGAGCGGGCGGACCGCGCCGGCTTCGTCGGCATGCTCGCGCTCGGCCTGGGCGGCGCCGGCGCGATGCTGCTGGCCGCGCTGCTGGCCTGGCGCGTGACCCGCTCGGTCACGAAGCCGATCGCGCAGGCCCAGCGGATCGCCCAGGCGATCAGCGCCGGCGACCTGACGCAGCACATCCACGTGCAGGGCGAGGACGAAGCCGCCGAGCTGCTGCAGTCGCTGAAGACGATGCAGGAATCGCTCGGCCGCCTGGTCGGCCAGGTGCGCCAGAGCACCGACAGCATCTCCACCGCCAGCACCGAGATCGCGACCGGCAACCAGGACCTGAGCGCCCGCACCGAGCAGACGGCCTCGAACCTGCAGCAGGCCGCCTCGTCGATGGAGCAGCTGACCGGCACCGTCAAGCAGAGCGCCGATTCGGCCCGCCAGGCCAACCAGCTCGCGTCGTCGGCGGCCGAAGTCGCGGCACGCGGCGGCTCGGTGGTCTCGCAGGTCGTCTCGACGATGAACGAGATCAATGCCAGCTCGAAGAAGATCGCCGACATCATCGGCGTGATCGACGGCATCGCGTTCCAGACCAACATCCTGGCGCTGAACGCCGCGGTGGAAGCCGCGCGCGCCGGCGAGCAGGGCCGCGGCTTCGCGGTCGTCGCCAGCGAGGTGCGCAGCCTGGCCGGCCGCTCGGCCGACGCCGCGAAGGAAATCAAGAGCCTGATCGGCGCCAGCGTCGAGCGGGTGGATGCCGGCTCGCGCCTGGTGGCGGATGCCGGCCAGACGATGCAGGAGATCGTCGGCTCGGTGCAGCGCGTCTCGGACATCATCGGCGAGATCACCGCCGCATCGTCCGAGCAGAGCGACGGCATCGGCCAGATCAACACGGCAGTCACTCAACTCGACCAGATGACGCAACAGAATGCTGCGCTGGTCGAGGAATCGGCCGCCGCCGCCGAGAGCCTGCGCGACCAGGCACAACGTCTCGCATCGGTGGTCTCGACCTTCAGTCTGCCGCCGGCCGGCCGATAGACACCACACCGGCACCGTACCCGCCCAACGTTCTCCAGCTCTGCACAGGACCCCACCATGGACATGATCCACGAAGCTTCCCACGTGGCCCGGCACGAAGCCGCCCGCGCGGCCACCGCCGCCCAGTCCGGCGGCGAGTTCCTCACCTTCCGCCTGGGTGCCGAGGAATACGGCATCGACATCCTGAAGGTGCAGGAGATCCGCTCCTACGAGGCGCCCACCCGCATCGCCAACTCCCCGGCCTTCATCAAGGGCGTGGTCAACCTGCGCGGCGTGATCGTCCCGATCGTCGACCTGCGCCTGAAGCTCGGTTGCGACTCGAACGACTACAACAGCTTCACCGTCGTCATCGTGCTGAACGTGCGCGGCCGCGTCGTCGGTGCCGGCTTCACCGTCGTCATCGTGCTGAACGTGCGCGGCCGCGTCGTCGGTGCCG
>NZ_JBFUFP010000805.1:0-2550 GCF_056403375.1 Rhizobacter sp. P2_H2 | reverse complement strand
GCGGCCATCGCCTGCGGCTCGGGATCCATGAAGAGGCTGACGCGCACGCCCATGGCATGCACTTCGGCGATCAGCGGCGCGAGGCGCGCGGCATCCTCGGGGAAGCGCCAGCCGTGGTCGGAGGTCGACTGCTCGACGCTGTCGGGCACGAAGGTGCACTGGTGCAGCGGCAGGCCGCGGCGCTTCAGCTCGCGCGCGAAGTCCATCAGGTTGTGGAACGGGTTGCCTTCGATGTTGTATTCGATGTGCGGCGTCGCCTGCAGCAGTTCAGCGAGTTCGTAGACATCGCCGGCGCGGATGTGGCGCTCGTCGGGCCGCGGGTGCACGGTGATGCCCTGCGCGCCGGCCTGCAACGCCAGCTCGGCGGCGCGGGTCACGCTCGGGATGCCGAGGTGGCGGGTGTTGCGCAACAGCGCGACCTTGTTCAGGTTGACCGACAGCGCGGTCAGGCCGCGGTGGGGATCGGTGCCCGTTGTCTGGAGGGGGTTCATGGTGTCGTCAGCGCTCCAAGGCTTGCACGTCGAGCATCACCTGCCGCGTGCGCAGCACCGGTGAGCCCAGATGATAGTGAAGCAGCGCCCGCAGCAGCAGCTTCAGTTCCTGCAGCGCCGGCGCGCAGGCCTGCTGCAAAGCCACGAGGCTGCCGTGCTGCAGCGCGGCCTGCAGGCCGACCAGCGTCTGGCCGGCCAGCTCGTTCTCGCGGCCGCGTGCGGTCACGACACCCTGTTCCGGCAGCAGCAGGTAGCGCCCCGCGGGATCGACCTCGGCCTGCGTCATCGTCACGCAGCTGAGGTCCGGCAGCACGCCGACCTGCTGCAGCAGCGCCAGCTCGAAGGCGCGMAGCGCCGCTTGCACGATGCCGTCGTCGGCGGACGCCATCAGCGGCAGCGTCTCGGCATAGGCGTCGAACAGCGCCGGATGGGCATCGCTGCGGGCGAGCAGCTTCATCAGCAGCTCGTTCAGGTAGAAGCCGCTGAACAGCGCCGCGCCGGTCAGCATCGCGTGGCCGCCGGCCCATTCGGCACCGCGCAGCGTCTGCACCTCGCTGGTGGACTCGGCGGACGGCTCGGCGGCGCGCGGCGGCTTGCCGAGCGTCACCTGGATGCGCTGGAACGGCAGCAGCACCGAGCGCAGCTGCGAGTACGGCCGCTTGGCGCCCTTGGCCACCACGGCGATGCGGCCCTGCTCGCGGGTGAACAGGTCGAGGATCAGGCTGGATTCGCTCCAGTCGTAGCGGTGCAGCACGTAGGCCGCCTGCGTGGCCGGTGGGCGCGCGGGGCGGGTGGCCATGCGCGGCGGCTACTCGTAGCCGTAGGTGCGCAGATGCTCTTCGTCGTCGGCCCAGCCCGATCGCACCTTCACCCACAGTTCGAGGAACACGCGGCCGTCCATCAGGCGTTCGAGCTCCTGGCGGGCCTCGGAGCCGATGCGCTTCAGGCGCTCGCCGTCGGCGCCGATCACCATGCCCTTGTGCGCATCGCGCTCGACGATGATGGTCGCGGCGATGCGGCGCAGCGCGCCCTCTTCCTCGAACTTGTCGATCACGACGGTGGAGGTGTAGGGCAGTTCGTCGCCGGTCAGGCGGAACAGCTTTTCGCGGATGATCTCGCTGGCGAGGAACTTCTCGCTGCGGTCGGTCAGCGCGTCTTCTTCATAGAACCACGGCGCTTGCGGCAGGTAGGGCTTCACGATGCCCAGCAGGCGCTGCACGTCGCTGTCCTTTCGGGCGGTCAGCGGCACGAACTCGGCGAAGGCATGGCGGTCCTGCATGCCCTTCAGCCAGGGCACGAGGTCGGCGCGGCGGTGCACCGCATCGAGCTTGTTGGCGATCAGCATCACCGGCTTGTCGGCCGGCATCAGCGCCAGCACCTTCGCGTCGTCGAGCCCGAAGCGACCGGCCTCGACGACGAACAGCACCACGTCGACATCGCCGAGCACGCCCTGCACGGTGCGGTTCAGCGTGCGGTTCAGCGGTGCGCTGTGGCGGGTCTGGAAGCCGGGCGTGTCGACGAACACGAACTGCGTGTCGTCGACCGTGCGGATGCCGGTGATGCGGTGGCGCGTCGTCTGCGCCTTGCTGGAGGTGATGCTGACCTTCTGGCCGACCAGCGCATTCAGCAGCGTCGACTTGCCGACGTTCGGCCGGCCGACGATCGCGACCAGGCCGCAGCGCGTGGCCACGGCTTCACCGGGCTCGGCGGCGGCGCCAGTGCCGGTGTCGCCGTCGTCATCGGCAGGGGTCTCGGGGATGTCGGTCATGCGGGGGTGGCCAGGAAAGTCGTCAGCAGGAAAGTCGTCGACAGGAGGGGTCGGGGAGCGTCAGGAGCGCAGCGCGCTGCCGGGCTTGTCATTCGCCTTCAGCGCGACCAGCATGCCACGCGCGGCTTCCTGTTCGGCGGCGCGGCGCGAGCGGCCTTCGCCGGTTTCGGTGAGGCCGAGGGCCGGCACCGCGCACTCGACCTCGAAGGTCTGCGCATGCGCCTGCCCGCGGGTGTTGACGATGCGGTAGGCCGGCACCGGCAGGCGGCGCGCCTGCAGCCATTCCTGCAG
>NZ_JBFUFP010000804.1:0-2550 GCF_056403375.1 Rhizobacter sp. P2_H2 | reverse complement strand
GGGTACATGGCCCAGGCCGGACATGCCGTGATGCTGGGCGATGTCGACCGGCAGCAGTCGGCCCGCACCTGGCTCTCGCTGCGCCCCGCGAACCTGCCGACCATCACCGGCTGGGAGCTGACCCACGACGAAGTCGTCCGCCCGCCCAAGGGCACGACGCATGCGGTGCTCGACACGCCGGCCGGCCTGCACGGCAAGCGCCTCGACGAGGTGATGAAGCTGGCCGACAAGGTGCTCGTGCCGCTGCAGCCCAGCATCTTCGACATCCACGCGACGCACGCCTTCGTGCGCGAACTGCTGGCGCGGCGGCGTGGCGACAAGGTGTCGGTCGCGATCGTCGGCATGCGGGTGCGCGAGGGCACCATCTCGGCCGACCAGCTGCGCAGCTTCCTCGAGACGCTGCAGGTGCCCCTGCTGGGCTTCCTGCGCGACACGCAGAACTACGTGCACCTGGCCGCGCGCGGCCTGACGCTATGGGACGTGGCACCGAGCCGCGTCGAGCGCGACCTCGAACAATGGCAGCCGCTGCTCCAGTGGCTGGACGCCTGATGAAGCGCTTCGAACGGCTGGCCGACCTGCAGGCCCTGGTGGGGCAGGAGATCGGCCTGAGCGACTGGATCGAGGTCGACCAGTACCGCATCGACCAGTTCGCCGAGGCCACCGGCGACCACCAGTGGATCCACGTCGACCCGGTGCGCGCGGCGGCCGGGCCGTTCAAGACCACCATCGCGCACGGCTTCCTCACGCTGAGCCTGCTGCCGGAGATGTTCGCGTCGGCCTTCGAGGTGGGCGACACGCGCATGGGCGTCAACTACGGGCTGAACCGGGTGCGCTTTCCGTCGCCGGTGCCGGTGGGCAGCCGGCTGCGCGGCAGTTTCAGGCTGCTGGCCCATGAACCGCTGGACGGCGGCGCCCAGCTGACGATCGAGGTCACGATGGAGCGCGAGGGCTCGGCCAAGCCGGTGTGCGTGGCGGAATCGCTGACACGGCGCTACCTTTGACACGCCGCTTTGACAAAGTGGGCCGCTTCACCCTCTTCAGGGGGTGCGGGGCGTCCGGGGCGCTCGGCTAGCATCGGCGCTTTGCCCCGGGCCGAGGGCTCACAGCGCACGAAAGGGATGTCGCGATGAAAGTGCTGTTGGTCGATGACCATCCGTTGATCCTGTCGGCCTTGCAGACCGTGATCCAGGGCCTGGGCGACCACGTCAGCGTGGTCGGTGCCGGCAGTGCCCGCGCCGCGCGCGAGACGCTGGCCGCCGACAACGACTTCGACCTGGTGCTGCTCGACCTGCACCTGGGCGACGCCGACGGCTTCGACCTGCTGGTCGAGTTCCGCAGCACCTACCCGGCGCTGCCGGTGGTGGTGGTGTCGGCCTCCGACCGCGCGAGCGACGTGATCCGCTCGATCGACCTGGGCGCGATGGGCTTCGTGCCGAAGCGCGCCTCCAACGAGACCTTGTTCGACGCGCTGCGCATGGTGATGTCCGGCGGCATCTACGTGCCGCCGATCAGCATCGGCAACGACCGGCCGTCCGAGCGCGCGCAGGATTCGCCGTGGGGCGTGCCGGCCGCCGTCAACCAGATCGGCGAGGCGGCCAAGGGCGGCAGCTTCCAGCAGCACCCGTCGATCGCGTCGCTGGGCCTCACGCCGCGCCAGACCGACGTGCTGGCGCTGCTGCTGCAGGGCAACCCGAACAAGCTGATCGCCCGTGAGCTGGGGCTGTCGGTCGAGACGGTGAAAGACCACGTGGCCGCGGTGCTGCGGGTGCTGAACGTGAGCTCGCGCACGCAGGCGGTGCTGGCGGTGAGCCAGATGACGCAAGCGCACGGCGGCTTCTCGGCCTGGCGCCACAACGGCCCGCGCTAGAAATGACCGCCCCCACGTCACTGCGTTCCTGCCCCCCGAGGGGGCGCTCAGCCGCCTTGGGGCGGCCCGGCGGCGGCTGAGATGGCGGTCGCCGCCCCGCCCGCGGCACAGGCCGCCTCCCTGCGCGAGCTGACCGAAGTCGAGCGCATCCACGGGCTGTATTCGTACGTGCCGACCACGCTGGCCGGCAATGCGGCCGGCGCGTCGGTGATGGCGCTGCTGTTCTGGGACCACGCGCCGCGCTGGCTGCTGGCGGCCTGGATGGYGATGTTCTGGGGGCTGTGGGCGTTTCGGGTGTGGGCGCTGGTGGCGTTCCGCGGGCGCAACGTGCAGACGCTGGCGGCGGCGCAGCCGTGGTTCCGCATCTGGGTCGGCGCGACGATGGGCTCGGGCATCGTCTGGGGCTCGGCGGCGTGGCTGTTCTATCCCCACGGCGGCACGACAGAGCGCATCGGGCTGCCGCTGACGGTGTACAGCTTCTGCGTGGCCGGCATGCCGATCCTCGCGCCGATGCGCAAGGTCTACAACACCTTCGCGCTGCTGTGCTTTGCGCCGACGGTGCTGCGCGTGGGGTTGCCGGGCGGCTTCGACGACCTGGTGCTGGCCGGCGTGCTGCTGACGATCGTCGCGATGACGACGCTGCTCGCGAGCGACTACCGGCTCAACTACGAGAACCTGCTGTT
>NZ_JBFUFP010000803.1:0-2551 GCF_056403375.1 Rhizobacter sp. P2_H2 | reverse complement strand
CGTCTTCGCTGCCTGGTTCATGGCCCATTCCTTCCAGTCCAAGCCGGACGATCCGATCTCGCTCGAACCTCACTTCGCTCACGAATCGGAGCCCACGGAAATCGAGGTGGAAGCAGAGGACGTCGATGGTGCACTCTGGCGCTACGAGCTTCACGCCACCTCCCGGCGGGTGATCTTCGAGGCGCTGTATCGCAAGCAGACCCGCTTCAACTATGTGTTCACCCGCGAGCTGGATGCACAGGACGGCTACAAGGTCAGGCAACAGGGCTTCGGCATGCCGGCCGCAGAAGCTGCCAAGGTACGCCCGAATGCCTCCCTGGTCTCCACGGCACGCCAATATGGCGTGGAACTGGCTGAACATGTCGCCGGCTTCAATCTCATCACGAACATCGATGCACTGGGACGGAGGCTGTTCGACTCGGCCCAGCTGACATCGGCAGCCCGGGTCTTCGCTTCCGAGCAACGGCTCTACCTGCAGATGTCGTCGCTGGTCCAGGACTGGGACCTGGGCTTGGCCGACGTGGAGTTGCTCCGCTTCGAACAGACAGACCCGGTGGATGGAAGCAAGTCGGAGCAGTGGTTGCCGTTCGGCGTGCATGCCAAGCCCGATGGCCAGCTTCATCGATTGAATTTCCACCAGGAGTCGAGCGGCACGCAGGCGGCCTTCGTTCTCCTGTCACGCCTGCTTCCCTTGCTGAACACCGGTGGCGTTGCGTTGATCGATGAACTGGATGCCGACCTGCATCCGCACATGCTCGAGCCCTTGCTGTCTCTTTTCGCGAGCCCGGTGACGAACCCTCACCAGGCCCAGCTGCTCTTCAGCCTGCATGCCCCTCACGTGCTGACGATCCTGAGCAAGGCCCAGATGCTGTTCGTTGAAAAGCGCGATTGCGTCAGCCAGGCCTACCGCGGCGATTCCATCAAGGGCCTGCGCTCGGACGACAACCTCTACGCCAAGTACATGGCGGGCGCACTGGGCGCGGTTCCGCAGCTCTGATGGCCAAACGCAAGACGGGCTCGCGCCCGGTGGTTCGCACCGTTCGTCGAACAGCACTGTTGATGGGCGAAGGCGACGCGGAGGAGGTGCTGCTGCKCCACCTGCGCAGGCTCTACACCCAAGGCGGCCAGGGCTTCAGCGTCACCATCAAGAATGCCCATGGCAAGGGTGCAGGCCACGTGGTCGAGTGCGCGATCCGCGCCAGCGCCAATGCCGCCTACGATCTTTGCGCCGCCTTGCTGGACACGGATGAAGGATGGAGCGACGCGGTGCGCAAGAAGGCCAGGGCGAAATCGATCCAGGTCGTCGAGTCGGAGCCATGCTGCGAAGCTTGGTTGCTGGACATCGTGGGACGCGCCGCAGAACGCCGCAGCCCGGAACACAAGCGTGAGTTCGAGCGACTGCTCGGCTTGCCGGCCCATGATCCGACCGTCTACATCAGACATTTTCCGCGCGCCGTGCTGGATGCGGCACGCGCTCGCGTCCCGACCTTGGATCAACTGCTGACCGTGTTCGGCGTATAGCCGCTGCCTCACTTGAGCAGCGGCTCGCCCAGGCAGGCACGCAGCCGCGGGATGTCGACGCACGAGTGAGGCGGCGCCGTCTCGGCCTGCGCCGCCACCGCCTGCAGGCACGATGCGGCCCCGCGCGCCCGGCCGGCCAGGTCGGGATACTTGCGCCGGAATGCGCTGT
Organism: Rhizobacter sp. P2_H2; assembly: GCF_056403375.1. Classification (NCBI taxonomy): domain Bacteria; kingdom Pseudomonadati; phylum Pseudomonadota; class Betaproteobacteria; order Burkholderiales; family Sphaerotilaceae; genus Rhizobacter; species Rhizobacter sp. P2_H2. Next base: position 861 of record NZ_JBFUFP010000803.1, on the reverse strand, counting down.
CGCGCTGCGCCAGTGCGAGGCCGACTTCGTAGTGGTTCGCCAGGTCCATCGTCAGCTCGCGCGCGAACCGATGGCCAGCTTCGAGGCAGGTCGACCCATCGGGTGCGGGCTGCCCGGCGCGGCGCTCCTGGAACTGCACTGCCGATCGCCACCGGGCATCGCCGGCCAGCAGGTAGGCGTACGCGGTCGGGAAGTTGGGGTAGGCATTGAAGTAGGCCCGGTACGCGGCGTCGTAGTCCTGCTTGCGGTACGCGCGATCGCCCTCCACCGTCAATCGCTCGGCGGCGCGCCGGTCTTCGGCCGTGCGCTTGCCGCGATCCGCTTCGATGTTCGCCAGTGCACGTGCCGCTTCCGCGGAGATCGGCGGGCCGTCCGCAGAGACGACCAGCGGCATGCTCGCCGTGCCGGCCAGCGCCGCCGCACACAGCACCCAACGCCGCATCGAGGCCTTCATCGAGCCTTCTCCGGCGTGCCCCGGACGGTGAGCCGGGCCACGCTGAGCCCGTCCGGCCCGCGATGGCTGACCAGGGCTTCGTGAACGTCGTTCCAGCGATCCAGGTCGACCACGGTGACGCAGCCGTCCGAGACATTGCCGACGTGCACATAGCGGCTGTTGTCGCCGTACTTGATCGGGAACCAGACCTGGTCGTACTTGAGGTTCGGCGCCCCTTCGCGGTAGTAGCGCGTCATGTCCTTGTTGTGCGGCGCATCGGGCAGCAGCACGGTGTAGTCGCCGGCGGGCAGCGGGTAGAACCTGCCGCTCCAGTCGGAGTTCATCGTCACCTGGATCTTGATGCTGCCGACTTCCAGCGTGGCGAGTTGCTGCTGGAAGTTCTGCTTGCGCACCGGCGAGTACCAGTC
>NZ_JBFUFP010000802.1:0-2553 GCF_056403375.1 Rhizobacter sp. P2_H2 | reverse complement strand
ACATGCGCCCGGTCTGCCGTTCGATGATCTCCAGCAGGCGCGTCACCTTGTCGGCAGCGACGCGCGGCAGCAGCGTGGCCGTGGTGCACAGGGTCATCAGCGGATTGCGCAGTTCGTGGGCCACGACGGCCATCCGCTGGGTCTGGCGACTCAGCGTCAGTTCTGCCTGCCGCTGCGCGCGCTGCGCCAGCAGCACGGCCTGCAGCAACTGCGCGTTGACCTCTCGCAGCCGCGCCAACGTCGCACGCGCGCGCCGGCCGGTGGCGGGCGCCGCGGCATCGGCATGCCGGCCGAACACGGGGAGGCGCGACGCGTCGCGCCTGAGGGCATCTGCCGCACTGTGGCGGCGCGTGGAGAGCGTCTTCTTGGGGGGTGGTCCGCCGGGGGCGTCGAACGGGTGAAGGGTGACAGACATGGCGGCGTCCTTCCGAAACGGAGCGCTTGTGGGTCAGGCGGGAAGTCCTGGGGCTCCGGGGCGGCGAATCGACCTGCCCGGGTGCGCAGGCTTCCTTTTGGAATGGGAGAGCGCTCCGTCGGCCAGTCTGCCGGGCCGTCCCGAACCGGTCTGTGCGCTGACGAACGCTGCATCGCCCGGCGGCCAGCCTGGCGAGGCCTCTGTATGTTCGATATCGAACATACAGAGGCCTCGCCAGCGCCTATAGTTGCCACCATCGGTGGCATCGGGCGGTACGCGTTCTGTGCCGGCTCCGACAATGTGACGGAGCTTCGAGACATGATCCTTTCCCCCGATCCGAAGCAGAACCAGCTGCTGGCGGCCCTGCCCGATGAAGAGTGGCAGCGCTGGCTGCCCCAGCTCGAATGGGTCGAGTTGACCCTCGGCCAGGTGCTCTACGAACCCGGGCGCACGCTCAGCCACGTCTACTTCCCCATCAACGCCATCGTCTCGCTGCTGTACGTGATGGAGAACGGCTCGTCGGCCGAGATCGCCGTGGTCGGCAACGAGGGCATCGTCGGCATCTCGCTGTTCATGGGGGGCGAGTCGACACCCAGCCGCGCCGTGGTGCAAAGTGCCGGCGAAGGCTACCGGCTCAAGGCATCGACGATCAAGGACGAGTTCAACCGCGCGCCGGTGCTGCACCTGCTGCTGCGCTACACGCAGGCGCTGATCACGCAGATGGCGCAGACGGCGGTGTGCAACCGCCACCACTCGCTCGACCAGCAGCTGTGCCGCTGGTTGCTGCTGAGCCTGGACCGGCTGACCGGCAGCGAGCTCGTGATGACGCAAGAGCTGATTGCCAACATGCTGGGCGTGCGGCGCGAAGGCGTCACCGAGGCGGCGCTGAAGCTGCAGAAGGCCGGGCTGATCAGCTATGCGCGCGGGCGCATCAAGGTGCTCGACCGGCCCGGCCTGGAACGACGCACCTGCGAGTGCTATGCGGTCGTCAAGAAGGAATACGACCGGCTGCTGCCCGAGCGGCTGGTCCGCTGAGCCCCCTGTGTACGCTGGCAGACGGTGATGCGGCCACGCAGGCCCCAGACTGCCCGCGCCATGAAAAACATCGAGAACGGCCTGATTGAACTGCTTCCGCGGGCGGACCGCCAACGCCTGCTCGCTGCGGGGGAGGCGGTCGAGATGACGCTCGCCGAGGTACTCAGCGAGGCGGGCCAACCGACCCGGCACGTGTACTTCCCGATGGAGGGCTTCGTGTCGCTGATCTCGCGGGTGGATGCCCATCCCGGCCTGGAGGTCGGCATGGTGGGACGCGAGGGCATGCTCGGCGTGCACGTGGCGCTGGGGGTGCCGATCGCGCCGCTGCACGCGGTGGTGCAAGGGCCAGGCACGGCGCTGCGCATTGCTGCCGCGCCATTCCGGCGCGAGTTGGGGCACAGCGCTGCGCTGCAGCGCAGCCTGGGCCGCTATGTCAATGTGCTGATGGCGCAGCTGGCCGGCTCGGCCGCCTGCCTGCGCTTCCACCTGATCGGCCCGCGCCTGGCGCGCTGGCTGCTGATGAGCCAGGACCGCGCGCAGTCCGATCATTTCCACATGACGCACGAGTTCCTGGCCTACATGCTGGGCGTGCGGCGCGTCGGCGTGACGGCCGCGGCCGGCGCGCTGCAGGCGGGGGGCCTGATCGAATATCGCCGCGGCGAGTTGCGCGTGATCGACCGCGCCGGCCTGGAGGCGGCAGCCTGCAGCTGCTACCTGGCCGACCGGCGCATCTACGGCCTGTCGATCGGCCGGGCACCGGCCCCGGCGATCAACGCGGCCTGATCACCGCTTGCGCTGGCGATCCGACGTGGCCGGCGCTATCGCCGGAATCGCCAGCACCGGCGTTCCCGGCTTGGCCACCGGCGCCTGCGCCTGCTGCGCCTGCTTGGGCTTCTTCACTTCCTTGTTGCCGTGCTTGCGTTCCTTGGACATGGTGGTCTCCCGATTTCAGCGTGGCTTGGACACGCCGTTCTCATCCGAGAGGATGATCTCGACGCGACGGTTCATCTGCCGGCCCGCGGCACTGTCGTTGCTGGCGACGGGGTAGGCCTCGCCGTAGCCGCGCGTGCGCAGCCGATCGGCGGTGACGCCCTGGTCGATCA
>NZ_JBFUFP010000801.1:0-2554 GCF_056403375.1 Rhizobacter sp. P2_H2 | reverse complement strand
GGCCAGCGGCACGCCGGCGCGCGCGGCCGCATCGGCGGCCAGCACGCCGGCGCCGCCGCCGTTGGTGACGAGCGTCAGCGCGTCGTCGCGGTTGGCACCGAAGCGCGCCAGCGTCTGCGCCGCGACGAACAGCTCCTGCAGCGTGTCCACGCGCAGCATGCCGGCACGGCGGATCGCGGCGTCGAACACGATGTCGGAGCCCGCCAGCGCGCCGGTGTGCGAGGCCGCCGCGCGCAGGCCGTTGCCGGCGCGGCCGGCCTTCACGACGATCACCGGCTTGTTGCGCGCCGCGGCACGCGCGGCCGACATGAACTTGCGCACCGTGCCGGTCGATCCGCCGATCGATTCGATGTAGAGCAGGATCGCGCGCGTGTGCGCATCGCTCGCCAGGTGGTCGAGCAGGTCGCCGAAATCGACATCCGCATGCTCGCCGAGCGACACCAGGTGCGAGAAGCCGACGCGGCGTGCCCGGGCCCAGTCGAGCACCGCGGTGACCAGCGCGCCCGATTGCGAGATGAAGGCGAGGTTGCCGTCCAGCGCATCGGTGTGCGCGAAGCTCGCGTTCAAGCCCAGGCGCGGCGTCAGCAGGCCGAGGCAGTTCGGCCCGAGGATGCGCAGCACGTGCGGGCGGGCCGCCTCGAGCACCGCCTGCTTCTGCGCGGCGCTCAGCCCGGCCGTCATCACGATGGCGGCGCGCGTGCCGAGGCGACCGAACTGGTCGATCAGCGCCACCAGCGTCTCGGGCGGCGTGCACAGCACCGCGAGGTCGGGCGCGGCCGGCAGCTGGTCGGGGCGGGTGAAGACAGGCTGCCCGTCGAGCGTGCGCAACCGCAGGTTGAGGGCGTGCAGCGGGCCCTTGAAGCCGCCGCGCAGGTTGCGCCAGACGGTGGCGCCGACGCTGGCCGGGCGGTCGGAGGCCCCGGCGACGGCGATGGATCGGGGTTCCAGCAGGTGATCGAGGTGGCGGACGCTCATGCGTCAGTGTGACATCAGCAGCGGCACGGTCGCGCTGCCGATCAGCTGCCGCGTCACGCCGCCCAGCACCCGTTCGGTCCAACGCGAATGCCCGTAGGCGCCCATCACGATGAGATCGGCGCCGAAGTCGGCCGCGTGCGACAGCAACGCGTCGGCGACGTCGATCGAGGTCGTCTCCACGCGCATGTCGGCCGCCACGCCGTGCCAGGCGAGCCACTGGCGCAGTGCGTCCAGCCGCGGCACCGCCGGTTCGCCGGCAGCAGGCCGGGGCGGGTTCCAGCGCACCACCTCGACGGCGCTCGCCTGCTGCAGCAGTGGCAGCGCGTCGTTGAGGGCGCGCACCGCCTCGCAGCTCTCGTCCCACGCGACGATCGCCTTGCTGCCGATCTTCTCCAGCGCCTGCGGCGAGCAGGCATGCGGCAGCAGCAGCGTCGGGCGGGCGCTGTACAGCAGCACCTGCTCGACCACCGCGCGTGCGCCGCGGTGGCCGGGAGCCGACGGATCGGCCTGCGTCAGCACGGTCAGGTCGCTGCAGTGCGCATGGGCGATCAGCGACGCGGCCGGCTCGGCCTCGTCGATCACCGTCTCGGCCGAGCGAAGCCCGCCGGTGACGCAGGCATCGCGGAAGCGGTCGGCGGCGCGCTCGGCCTCGTCGCGCAGGCTGTCCCATGCGAGCGCGGCCAGGTCGCTGAGCGTCGCGCCCGGCGAACCCGGCAGGTCGAGCAGGCCGGTCGGCGCGAGCCCCGCGAGGTGGCAATCCAGCCGCCGTGCCAGGCGGATGGCGGCCTGCGTGCGGGCGTCGCAGGTCGGGCTCTGGTCAAGGTACAGGAGGAYGCTGCGGTAGCTCATGGTGCGGGCCTCGTGACGGTCACTGGATCGTTCGGATGCCAATCTAGGGCGCCGCGTGGCGGATGCATTGACGCAACGCAAGATCGCTTCGACGAGCGGCGGGGACAGTGCGATCACTTGTCCAGGGACCACCGATGAACGATGCCGAGCTGGCGATGACGGGGCCTGCGGGCCTGAGCGATGCCGAAGCCGCCGCGCGATGGCGGCGCGACGGCCCGAACCGCCTGCCGCCGCCGCAGCACCGCAGCGCCGCCGCGGTGCTGCGCGAGGTGCTGACGCAACCGATGGTGCTGCTGCTGCTCGCGTGCGCGATGACGTACGGGCTGCTCGGCAACGCCGTCGACGCGCTGGTGCTCGGCGGCTCGCTGGTGCTGGTGGCCGCGATCTCGGTGGTGCAGGCGCTGCGCACGCAGGCGGTGCTGGAGGCGCTGCAGGAGCTGGCCAGCCCGCGCAGCACCGTGGTGCGCGACGGCGTCGCGCGGCGCATCGCGAGCCACGAGCTGGTGCGCGGCGACCGGCTCGTCGTGCAGGAGGGCGACCGCCTCGCCTGCGACGCGCTGCTGATCGAGACGCAGGGCCTGCGGATCGACGAATCGATGCTGAGCGGCGAATCGGTGCCGGTCGACAAGGGCGGCGACGGCCCGCAAGCGCGGCAGCTGATGTCCGGCACGCTGGTGGTGCAGGGCGACGGCGTCGCGGTCGTCACCGGCACCGGCGTGCACACCGCGCT
>NZ_JBFUFP010000800.1:0-2555 GCF_056403375.1 Rhizobacter sp. P2_H2 | reverse complement strand
GTGTGGAACGGCTCGAACAGCCGGTCGCGCAGCTCGGGTGCGATGCCCGGGCCGCTGTCGCTGATCAGCAGCTCGGCGTTCGCGACCCGCATCAGCAGCTCACCGCGCTTCGGGGTCTCGCGGATCGCGTTGTGCAACAGGTTGCGCAGCAGCTCCCGCACCATCCACTCATGGCCGTGCACCCAGCTCGGTGCGGCCTGCAGCTCGAAGTCGAGGTCGCGCTCGCCGATCAGTGGCGACAGGTCGAGCGCCACCTCTTGCGCTAGCTTTCCCAGGTCGGCGGTGGCCGGCTCGGCCTGGCCCTGCACCTGCTCGACCTTGGCCAGCGCGAGCATCTGGTTGGCCAGCCGGATCGCCCGGTCGACCGTCGCATGCATCGCCGGCAGTGCGTCGCGGGCATCGCTGGCCGGCATGCACAGCGCCGACTGCACCTGCGTCTTCAGCACCGCGAGCGGCGTGCGCAGCTGGTGCGAGGCATCGCGCACGAACTGGCGCTGGTGGTCGTGCAGCCGCTGCAATCGCTGCATCAACTGGTTCACCGCGCCGAGCAGCGGTGTCATCTCGATCGGCAGGTCCGGGCTTGCCACCGGCGACAGGTCGCGGGCGCTGCGCGATTCGAGCTGCGCGCGCAGCGCCTCGATCGGCCGCAGCGCGTGGGCGACGACGAACCAGGTGATCGCCACGACGACGCTGATCAGCAGCGCCTGGCGGACCAGCGTGTCCATCAGGATCTGCCGCGCCAGGCGCCGCCGCACCTCCAGCGTCTCGGCCACCTGCACCAGCGCGACGCCGCGCGCATCGGAGCTGGCCACCGGCTGGTAGAGCGCGGCGATGCGCACCGGCTCGCCGCGGAACTCGCCGTCGTAGAAATCGACCAGCGCGTCGTACGCCGAGCGCTGCGGCGGCGTGCGCGCATAGGCCGGGAAATCGGAGTACCCCGACAGGAACTCGCCGTTGAAGCCGCTCACGCGGTACATCATCCGGGCGTCGCCGTTGTCGAGCATCTCCAGCGCGTTGTACGGCAGCTCCACGTGCAACTCGCTGCCCTTGACCGACAGCAGCTCGCCGATGTTGCGGGCCGAGCTGAGCAGCGTGCGGTCGTAGGCCAGCGTGATGGCGTCGAGCGCTCGCTGGTAGAGGCTGACCGTGTCGAACGCAATGAAGCAGGCGATCGGCAGCACGATCCAGCCCATCAGCCGGCGCCGCAATGAATGGACCGGCCGTGTCATGCGCTGGCGTCGGGCGGGTCGCAGCGCAGCAGGTAGCCCAGGCCGCGCAGCGTGATCAGCGAGACGCCCGAGCCGGCGAGCTTCTTGCGCAGCCGGTAGGCCACCACCTCGATCGCCTCGAACTGGATGTCGGTCTCCATCGGGAACACGACGCGGAACAGCTTCTCCTTCGGCAGCGCATGGCCGGGCCGCGCGATCAGCGCCTTCAGCAACGCCTGCTCGCGCGGCGTCACGTCGAACACGCGGCCGTCGAGGTAGAACGCGCCGGAGGACAGCTCCAGCGTCAGCGCGCCGCAGGCGAGCTCCTCCGATCCGGGGTCCGCGGTGCGGCGCAGCAGTGCGCGGATGCGGGCCTCGAGTTCGTCCAGGTCGAACGGCTTGGCCAGGTAGTCGTCGGCACCGGCGTTCAGGCCCAGCACCCGGTCGCCGACCGCGCCGCGCGCCGTCAGCACCACGATGGGGACGCGGATCCCCTCGGCGCGCGCGCGGTGCAGCACCTGCAGGCCGTCCAGCCCGGGAATCGTCAGGTCGAGCAGCGTCAGGTCGGGCGGCTGGTTGCGCAGCTGCTGCAGCGCATCGCTGCCGTTGTGCACCACCGCCATGTCGAAGCCGCGCCGCTCGAGCGCCAGCTGCAGCGCCTGCGCCATCGCGAGATCGTCTTCCACCAGCAGGAGTTTCATGGCCGCGAGTGTGCCTTGCCGCGCAAGGGGGTCTTGTCAGGGGCGATCCGGGTCTGACAGGAAGACGACAGCGGGCAGGACCGGGAATGACAGCCGTCTGACAGTCTCATGCCGGCACCCCAGGGCTTGCCCGGATGTAACCGGGCGCTGCTGCGCTCAGGATGGCGCCTCTGTTCAGTGCATTCCCCCTCAAGGAGACTTATTCATGCGACGCCTCTTGCTCAAAACCGTGCTGTTGCCGCTGGCCCTTGCGACCGCCTCCGCGGCCGTGTTCGCCCAGGACAACTTCAAGGTGATGATCGGCGCCACCCCCGGTGGCGGCTACGACCAGACCGGCCGCGGCATCGGCAAGGCCATGCAGGAAGCGGGCGTCGCCGGCTCGATCACCTATGAGAACAAGGGTGGCGCCGGCGGCACGATCGGCCTGGCCCAGTTCGCGAACGCATCGAAGGGCGACCCGAACGCGATGATCGTCGTCGGCGCCATCATGGTTGGCGCGATCGTGCAGAACAAGCCGCCGATCACGCTGAATGACGCGACGCCGGTGGCGCGCCTGCTGGCCGAGTACAACGTGTTCGTCGTGCCGGCCAACTCGCCGCTGAAGACGATGAAGGACGTCGTCGAGCAGATGAAGAAGGACCCCGGC
>NZ_JBFUFP010000799.1:0-2557 GCF_056403375.1 Rhizobacter sp. P2_H2 | reverse complement strand
CAGCACCGCCGCCTCGCAATCGCCGAGGATGTAGGCGATGCTCGCGGGGTTGTCCAGCGCATGCATCGGCACCGGCACGCAGCCGGCGGCCATCGTCGAGAGGTCGGCCCACACGGCCTCGACGCCGTTCGGCAGCAGCAGGCCGACGCGGGCGCCGGCCGGCGCCCGCAGCGCGGCCAGCGCGAGCGTCCAGCGCCGCACCGCCGCGTCGGCCTCGCGCCAGCTGAGCGCGACCCACCGGTTCGCGGCCGCGTCGTGGCGGCGGTAGGCGATGCCCTCGGGGCTGCGATGGACGCGCGCGTCGAACAGTTCGGTCAGCGTGCGGGCGTGGGACAGGATCGGATCGTCGAGAGTCATCGGGCCATTGTCAGCTCAGCTCGGGGCCGATGAGGCGGCACCGCGTGCACGCGGCCGGGGTCGCTCGACCGTTCACGGGCGATGCGTCCGTTCGTGCACCGACTGGCAGGCGGCGCAGCGCTGCGCCGCCGGCTGCGCCAGCAGCCGCTGCAGCGCGATCGGCTCGCCGCAGTCGGCGCAGTCGCCGTAGCTGCCGTGCTCCAGGCGCTGCAGCGCCGCCTCGGTCAGGCGCAACTCGTCGAGGTCGCGCTGCGCCTGCGCGTCGTCGATTTGCGCCGACTGGCTCTGCGTCGCCTCGTCCTTGCGGTCGATCACCTCGTGGCCGCCGGCCCGRCCGGCGTCCTGCTGCGCCATCCGCGCCGCGTGCACATCGGCCTGCAGGCCCTGCAGCCGGAACAGCAGCAGGCCGCGCAAGGCGTTCAGGTGGGTCTGGGTCGGCAGGTCCATGCGGTCTCCGTCGCGGGTTGGTGATCGGCCCGATTCTTTGGGGCAACCCGGCGCCGCGGCTTGAGCCACGTCAAGGAGACAACCGGGCACGCTGCCTATCGTGCGGCCTTCTTCCAGGAGAAACCCATGGCCCAGATGAAAGCCGCCGTCGTCCAAGCGTTCGGCCGGCCCCTCGAGATCGGCGACATCGAGGGCCGCATCGTGATGCGCATCGGCGCATGACGGCCGCGCTGCGCGACTGGTGGCTGCACCTGGCGGCCGCGCCGGCGAAGCAGGCCGCGCTGTGGTCGGCGGCGGCCACGCAGGTGCTGCCCGGCGCGCTGGCCGCGCTCGCCGGCGCGGACGTGATCGACGCGGCGCCGCAGGACCGGCGCTTCGCCGACCCGGCCTGGCAGGCGCAGCCCTGGCATGCGCTCGCGCAGCTCTTCCTGCTGCAGCAGCACTGGTGGCAGCAGGCCACCACCGGCGTGCCGGGCGTGACGCACCACCACGAGCAGATGGTGGCGTTCGCGGCACGGCAATGGCTGGACATGCTCGCACCGTCGAACTTCGTGCTGGGCAACCCGGTGGTCCAGCAGCGCACGCTGCGTGAAGGCGGCGCCAACCTGCTGCGCGGCCTGTCGCAGGTCGCCGAGGACGCGTGGCGCGAATGGCTGGACGCACCGCCGGTCGGGGCCGAAGCCTTCGAGCCGGGGCGGGCGGTGGCCGTCACGCCGGGCCGCGTGGTGCTGCGCAACCGCCTGATGGAGCTGATCCAGTACGTGCCGTCGACGCAGCGCGTGCATGCCGAGCCGGTGCTGCTGGTGCCGGCCTGGATCATGAAGTACTACGTGCTCGACCTGTCGCCGGCGAACTCGCTGGTGAAGTACCTGGTCGACCAGGGCTTCACGGTGTTCGCGATCTCGTGGCACAACCCCGGCGCCGCGGACCACGATCTCGGCATGGACGACTACGCGCGCCTCGGCGTGCTGGACGCGCTGCAGGCGGTGCGCACGATCGCCTCGGGCCGGCGCGTGCATGCCTGCGGCTACTGCCTCGGCGGCACGCTGCTCGCGTCGGTCGCGGCGCTGCTGGGCGCGCAGCGCGACGGTTCGCTGGCGAGCCTCACGCTGCTGGCGTCGCAGACCGACTTCACCGAGCCGGGCGAACTGGGTCTGTTCATCGACGAGGAACAGGTCGCGGCGCTCGAGCAGCGCATGCAGGCGCAGGGCTACCTCGACAAGGCGCAGATGAAGCGCACCTTCCAGATGCTGCGCTCCAACGACCTGGTGTGGTCGTACCGCGTGCATGCGCTGCTGCTCGGCGAGCGTGCGCCGATGACCGACCTGATGGCCTGGAACGCCGACGGCACGCGTCTGCCCGAGCGCATGCATGCCGAGTACCTGCGCGGGCTGTACCTGCACAACGCGCTGGCGCACGGCGAATGGCAGGTCGAGGGCCGCACGGTGAACCTGATGGACATCCGGGTGCCGGTCTTCAGCGTCGCGACGCTGCAGGACCACGTCGCGCCGTGGCGCTCGGTCTACCGGCTGCAGTCGCTGTGCGACGCGGACCAGACCTTCGTGCTGACGGCCGGCGGCCACAACGTGGGCATCGTCAACCCGCCCGGCAACGCGCGGGCGAGCTACCGGATGCGCACGCTGGCCGCCGGCGCGCCGCGCGTCGTTGCCGACGCGTGGCTCGCCGACACGCCGGTGACCGAGGGCTCCTGGTGTCCGGCCTGGCGCGACTGGCTGCACCGCCACGGCACGGC
>NZ_JBFUFP010000798.1:0-2559 GCF_056403375.1 Rhizobacter sp. P2_H2 | reverse complement strand
CGGCAGCACCGCCGAGATCGCGGCGCTGGCGGTGTATCTTGCGTCCGACGAGTCCGGGTTCACCACCGGCACCTCGCAGATCATCGACGGTGGTTGGTCCAACTGAAGCACGGAAAGAGAAGTCCATGAAATTGATGCGCCACGGCCCGAAGGGCTCCGAGCAACCCGCGCTGGTCGATGCCGACGGCCAGCTKCGCGACCTGTCGGGCGTGCTCGCCGACATCACTGCCGCGACGCTGTCGCCGCACGGCCTGAAGCGGCTGCACGAGCTGGATCCGTCGACGCTGCCGCTCATCGAGACACCGGGCCGCCTCGCGCCGCCCTGGGCGGGCCTCGGCAAGTTCATCTGCATCGGCCTGAACTATGCGGACCACGCCGCCGAATCGGGCCAGCCGGTGCCGGCCGAGCCGGTGATCTTCATGAAGGCGAGCAGCGCGCTGATCGGCTGCAACGACCCGGTCGTGCTGCCGAAGAACTCGGTGAAGAGCGACTGGGAGGTCGAGCTCGGCGTCGTGATCGGCAGCACGGCACGCTACGTGTCCGAGGCCGACGCACTGAACCACGTGGCCGGCTACTGCATCGTCAACGACCTGTCGGAACGCGAGTACCAGCTGGAGCGCGGCGGCACCTGGGACAAGGGCAAGGGCTGCGACACCTTCGGCCCGGTCGGCCCGTGGCTGGTCACGAAGGACGAGGTGCCCGATCCGCAGAATCTGCCGATGTGGCTCGAGGTGAACGGCAAGCGGTTCCAGAACGGCAACACGAAGACGATGGTGTTCAACGTGGCGCACCTGGTGAGCTACGTGAGCCGCTTCATGACGCTGAACCCGGGCGACCTGATCAGCACCGGCACGCCGCCGGGTGTCGGCATGGGGCAGAAGCCGCAGCTGTACCTGAAGCCGGGCGATTCGATCAAGCTGGGCATCCAGGGCCTGGGTGAGCAGCAGCAGAAGGTGCATGCATGGAATCCGGAGTTGATCGACGGCTGACGAGGCCCTGATGGAAACCAGCGCGCCGACGATTCGCATCCACCCAGCCGACGACGTCGTCATCGCGCGGCGCCAGCTGGTGTCGGGCACGCGCATCGACTCCGAGGGCGTGACCGTCAGCGGCCTGATCCCGCCCGGCCACAAGCTCGCGGTGCGCGACCTGCCGGCCGGCGCCCCGGTGCGGCGCTACAACCAGGTGATCGGCATCGCGCGCCAGCCGATCACTGCCGGCCAGCACGTGCACACGCACAACCTCGAGTTCTCGAGCTTCGAGCGCGACCCCGCCGTCGGCGCCGACGCGCACCCGACGGCCTTCGTCGAGACCCCGGCCACCTTCCAGGGCATCGTGCGCGCCGACGGCCGCATCGCGACGCGCAACTACATCGGCATCCTGACCTCGGTGAACTGCTCGGCGACCGTCGCCCGCGCGATCGCCGACCACTTCCGGCGCGACATCCACCCCGAGGCGCTGGCCGCGTTCCCGAACGTCGACGGCGTCGTCGCGCTGACGCACGGCGCCGGCTGCGCGACCGACAGCGAAGGCGAGCCGCTGCAGGTGCTCCGCCGCACGCTGGCCGGCTATGCGCGGCACCCGAACTTCGCCGCGCTGCTGATGGTGGGCCTCGGATGCGAGACCAACCAGATCGCCGGCATCGGCCTGGCCGACGGCCCACGCCTGCACAGCTACAACATCCAGGACGCCGGCGGCACCGCGAAGGCGGTCGCGCGCGGCATCGCGCTCGTCAACGAGATGCTGCCGGAAGCGAACCGCACCCGGCGCCAGCCGGTCAGCGCGAGCCACCTGTGCGTCGGGCTGCAATGCGGCGGCTCCGACGGCTACTCCGGCATCAGCGCGAACCCGGCGCTCGGCGCCGCGGTCGACCTGCTGGTGCGCCACGGCGGCACCGCGATCCTGTCGGAGACGCCCGAGATCTACGGCGGCGAACACCTGCTGACGCGGCGCGCGGTGTCGCCCGCGGTCGCCGGCAAGCTGCTCGCGCGGCTGCGCTGGTGGGAAGACCACTGCGAGCGCAACCATGCCGAGATGGACAACAACCCGTCGGCCGGCAACAAGGCCGGCGGGCTGACCACCATCCTCGAGAAATCGCTGGGCGCGATCGCGAAGAGCGGCACCACCAACCTGGTCGAGGTCTGCGAATACGCCGAGCCGGTGACGGCGCACGGCCTGGTGTTCATGGACACGCCGGGCTACGACCCGGTCAGCGCGACCGGCCAGGTCGCCGGCGGCGCCAACCTGATCTGCTTCACGACCGGCCGCGGCTCGGCCTACGGCTGCGCACCGTCACCGTCGCTGAAGCTGTCGACCAACACCGCGCTGTGGCTGCGCCAGCAGGACGACATCGACATCAACTGCGGCAGCATCGTCGACGGCACGGCCACCATCGGCGAGCTCGGCGAAGCGATCTTTGCGCAGATGCTGGCCACCGCATCGGGCGAGCTGACCAAGAGCGAACGCCACGGCTACGGCCAGAACGAATTCGTGCCGTGGCAGTTCGGCGCGGTGATGTAGGTCCGTGATGTAGATCCTCAGCGCGCCAGCAGGTGCTGC
>NZ_JBFUFP010000797.1:0-2561 GCF_056403375.1 Rhizobacter sp. P2_H2 | reverse complement strand
GATCCACACCGGCTTGCCGCGCCACTCCACCGTCTTCTTCTCGCCCGGCTTCAGGTCGCTGATGTCCACCTCGACCGCGGCYCCGGCGGCACGTGCGCGCTCGGAGGGCTGGAAGGTGCTGACGAAGGGCACGGCGGCTGCGACGCMCCCGACGGCCCCGGCACCACAGGCGACAGCCACCCAGGTCCGACGGCCTTGATCGACCTGCGGTGCGGTGCTGATCGAACTGCCTTGTTGCTTGCCACCTTGCTCGTTGCTGTCACTCATTGGGGGTCCTTGGCTGGAGACTTCTGGTCACGGGCAACCGAGAATTCTAGCGGACGTGTCAACCCCCGCTCCCGGCGCTGAGGGGCGCGCGCCACTGCGGGCGGACCCTCATTGACGAGGCTTTCGGCTTGACTTCTGGCATTGCTCGGCAATACTGCCGCGCAGCATCCAGAAGAAGAGGAGCAGCACATGGGATTCGCCACCGAATTCAAGGCGTTCGCGATGAAGGGGAATGTCGTCGACCTGGCGGTCGGCGTCATCATCGGCGCGRCCTTCGGCAAGATCGTCGATTCGATCGTCAAGGACCTGATCATGCCGGTGATCGGCCGCCTGGTCGGCGGGCTCGATTTTTCGAACTACTTCCTGATGCTCGCCAATCCCCCGGTCGATTTCAAGGGCCCGATGACTTACGAGGCGCTGACAAAAGCCGGCGTCCCGCTGTTCGCGTACGGCAATTTCATCACCGTGGCGCTCAATTTCATGATCCTCGCCTTCATCATCTTCGTGATGGTCAAGCAGATCAACCGCCTCAAGCAAGAGGCGCCGGCCGCACCGGCCGCGGTGCCCGAAGACGTGCAGCTGCTGCGCGAGATCCGGGATTCGCTGAAGAAGTGAACGTTCGCGCCGCGGGGCGTGAAATGCTCCCGCCGGCCAACGTCGCCACGTCGCAACGCGGCGCGTGCCCATTCCGTTTGGGCTCATACTGCAGGTATCTCCGTCCAGACCATCCGTCCGGGCGGTTTCGCCCCGGTCCGCCCATCGGCCCTGTCCGTAGATGAATTCGATCGATCCACGTTCGCAAGCAGCGTTCGACGCCGCCATCAGCCACCTGAAGACGACCACTGCGGCCGTGGCTGATCGCGTGTCGAYGCACCTGGGCACGCTGGCATCGGCGGCGATGCGCATCTACGAGCGCGACATCCTGATCACCGCCCAGCTCGACCTGCGCCGCCACATGAGCACCTTCGTGCTGGTGTTCGGCGACACGCTGAGCAAGCGCGTGACGCGCGAGCTGAGCCCGAACCGCGAGAGCGGCCGCAGCCTCGCCGAAACCGACTGGATGTCGCTCAGCATCGTCGGCGACGCCGAGATGGAAGAGCAGATGTCGTCCGACCGCATCAGCCAGGCCATCACGCATGCCTGCGAATGGGAACTGCGCGACATGGCCGCCTACACCGGCGCGCTGCTGGGCATCGGGCGGGCCGACCAGGAACGCAACCCGCTGCGCGGCGAGGTGATGGGCGCCTCGGTGTTCCGCGCCATCGAGTCGGTGTCGAACGAGCGCGAGACGCGCAAGGTGCTGGCGCGCGAGATGAGCCTCGCGCTGTCGCGCGCGATGCCCACCTGCTACGGCGACATCCTGAAGGATTTCCGCGCCCGCGGCGTGCAGCCGGTCAGCCTGTCGGTGCGCGGCGTCGAAGGCCCCGGCAACGAACTGGCGCGCGACCGCGTCAACTCCGGCTACGCGACGCTGCGCGACACCGGCTCGTCCGGCAGCGGCAACCTGTATGCGCCGACCACGATGACCGGCGACTTCGACAGCGGCCAGGGCGGCCTGCCCGGTCGCGGCCAGGGCATGCCCGGAGGTTCATCCCGCGGCGGCTTCGGCGGGCCGGGCGGGGCGGGCGGCGGTGGTGGTGGCAATGCGGGCGTCGGCACGATGGGCCGCCCCGGCACCACCACGCTCGGCCGCGATGCCGCCGGCCGTGGCAGCACGAGCCTCGGCAACCCGAATGCCGGTGCCGGCCGCTTCACGCCGCGCCCGGGCGTCAGCGCGCAGGCCGATGCGGAGCTGATGTCGCTGATCCGCCGGCTGACCTTCCTCGCGACCCGCCCGGGCGACCTCGGCGGGCCGACCGGCAGTGGCCTGCACACCGGCTCGCCGGGCCTCGGCCGGGCCAGCGCACTGGCCAGCCTGAGCGGCGCCGCCACCGGCAGCGGCGGGCTGAACGAGGGGCTGTCGGGCCTGATGGCCGTCAACGTGATCCGCCAGCACCGCGACGAGCTGCGCCAGGCCTCGACCGGCTCGCTCGACCACATGGTGATCGACGTGGTCGGCAGCCTGTTCGACCAGATCCTGTCCGACCCACGCGTACCGCCGCAGATGGCGCGCCAGATCGCCCGCCTGCAGCTGCCGGTGTTGCGCGTCGCGCTGGCCGACCCGACCTTCTTCTCGTCGCGCAAGCATCCGGTGCGCCGCTTCGTGAACCGCATCGCGTCGCTCGCCGTCGCGTTCGACGACCTCGACGAGGGGGCCGGCAAGCAGTTCATGACCCGGGTGCGCGACCTCGTGC
>NZ_JBFUFP010000796.1:0-2570 GCF_056403375.1 Rhizobacter sp. P2_H2 | reverse complement strand
GCGTTGCCGAGCGCGTTGGTGCCGCGGTCGCGCGCCCGGCTCGGTGCGCTCGTGCTGCCGCTGTCCTGCCGGGTGACGGTGGGCCGCGGTGCACGTTCGGCGGGCCCGTTGATTCCTTGGAGTGCCATCGCGATGCCTCAGACCTTCATGAACGTGAGGAAGTGGTCGGGCTCGCTGCTGCCGAGCACGGCGGCCGCCTTCTGCTGCTCCTCGCGCAGCAGGTAGCTCAACGGGCTCTCGACGCCGTCGGCGGGCCCGTCGATCTCCTGCGTCGTCGCCATCAGCAGCGTGATCGCGTCGGCCCGGAAGCTGTTGCGGTCGCCGCTGCGGCCCTGCATCAGCTCGTCGGTCACTTCGTCGATCAGTGCGCGAAAGCGCCCGAGCAGTGCCGGGTTCACCGTCGGCGCCGCGGCCGGCTCGGCCGCGCGGGCGGCGCCCTGGCGCTGTCCGGCACCGCCCGACAGGTCACCCGTTTGCGCTTTTTGAAGGGCCATCATGGGGACGAACGATAGGCCGTGCGCCGTTCGTCCCCGGCCACCGAACGGAAGCCGCGTGCGGTGGTGCGAAGCCGTGTCAGCCCAGCGCGTCGAGCTCGCCGGTGACCTCGAGCCAGCGGCCCTCGGCGCCCTCGAGCTCGTCCCCGAGCTGCTTGAGCCGCTTGCCCTGCTCGACGCGCTGTGCCGGGCTCAGGCCGGGCCGCGCCGAGGCTTCCTCGATGTTGGCCTTCTCCTGCGTCAGCGTCGCGATGCGCTTCTCGAGCGTCGCCAGTTCGGTGCGCAGCGGCCTGGTCTGCTCGGCGGCCTTCTGGCGTTGCTGGGCGCCGGCCTTGCGGTCGTCCTTGGCTGCCTTCGGGGCCGCGGCGGCGGCGGCCTCCGCCTTCTTGGCCTTGACCTTCGCCGAGCCCGCCTCGCGCGCGCCCTTCGCCATCTCGCGCGAGGTCTCGAGCAGCCACTTCTGGTAGTCGTCCAGGTCGCCGTCGAACGGTTTCACTGCGCCGTCGCTGACCAGCCAGAACTCGTCGCACACCTCGCGCAGCAGCGCGCGATCGTGGCTCACCAGCATCACCGTGCCCTCGAACTCGTTGAGCGCCATCGACAGCGCCTCGCGCGTCGTCAGGTCGAGGTGGTTGGTCGGTTCGTCCAGCAGCAGCAGGTTGGGGCGCTGCCACACCAGCATCGCGAGCACCAGCCGCGCCTTTTCGCCGCCGCTCAGCGAGCCGACGGCCTGCGTGACCATGTCGCCGACGAAGCGGAACGAGCCGAGGAAGTCGCGCAGCTCCTGCTCGCGCGCCTGCGGGCCCACGTCGCGCGCGAGCCGCACCATGTGCATCAGCGGGCCGTCGTCGAGCGACAGCACGTCGAGCTCCTGCTGCGCGAAGTAGCCGATCGACAAGCCCTTGCCCTCGGTGACCTCGCCGGCCACCAGCGGGATCTCCTTCGCGATGGTCTTCACCAGCGTCGACTTGCCCTGGCCGTTGGCGCCCAGGATGCCGATGCGCTGGCCCGCCAGCACCGAGCGGTTCRCGTTGCTGACGATCGGCACGCCGGCGTAGCCGCACGACATCACCGAGAACGCGAGCATCGGGTTGGGCAGCGAGACCGGCTCGCGGAACTCGAACTGGAAGTCGCTGCTGGTCAGCACCGGCCCGAGCTTCTCCATGCGCGCCAGTGCCTTCACGCGGCTCTGCGCCTGCTTGGCCTTGCTGGCCTTGGCCTTGAAGCGGTCGATGAACTTCTGCAGGTGGGCCATGCGCTCCTGCTGCTTCGCGAAGTTGGCCTGCGCCTGCATCATCCGCTCGGCGCGCATCTCCTCGAACGCGGTGTAGTTGCCGGTGTAGCGCGTGAGGCGCGTCTCGTCGAGGTGCAGCGTCACCCGGGTGATCGCGTCGAGGAATTCGCGGTCGTGGCTGATCACGATCATCGTGCCCTCGTAGCGCTGCAGCCAGGCTTCCAGCCACACCAGCGCGTCCAGGTCCAGGTGGTTGGTCGGCTCGTCGAGCAGCATCAGGTCGGCCGGGCACATCAGCGCGCGCGCCAGCTGCAGCCGCATGCGCCAGCCGCCCGAGAAGCTGTTGACCGGCTCGTCGAGCTGGTCGACGCGGAAGCCCAGGCCCATCAGCAGCGCCTGCGCGCGCGGGCGGGCTTCGAAGCCGCCGGCCTCGGCGATCAGCTGGTGCGCCTCGGCCATCGCATGGCCGTCGTCGGCCGCCTCGGCCGCGGCCAGCGCGGCGTTCGCGGCGTTCAGCCGGGTGTCGCCCTCCAGCACGAAGTCGGTGGCCGGATCGTCGGTCTCCGGCATCGACTGCGCGACCTCGCCGACCAGCCAGCGCGGCGGGATGGCCACGTCGCCGGCGTCGGACTGCAGCCGGTGCGTCAGCAGCGAGAACAGCGAGGACTTGCCGGCACCGTTGCGCCCGACCAGGCCGACCTTCTCGCCGGGCTGCAGCGTGACGCTCGCGTCCTGCAGCACGACCTTGGTGCCGCGCCGCAGCGTGACGTTCTTGATGACAATCATGGGTAACTCACCAACGGGAAAAAAGCATGGAAAAGAGCGGAAACAAGGGCCTGACC
>NZ_JBFUFP010000795.1:0-2571 GCF_056403375.1 Rhizobacter sp. P2_H2 | reverse complement strand
CGCAAGACCAGATCGGTCGAGACGAGATCTTCGTTGCGGAGGGCAGCGAGTTCGATTCGTGCCAGCTCGGCCGGTTTGCGTGACAGCGCCGTGCGCTCGTAGAGCAGGCCGCCGACCTTCTCGCGCAGCGTGCGAACGCCCCATCGTTGCGAGCGGCACATCTCCGCGTAGAACTCGCGTTGAAGGGGTTCCTTCAATGGCAGGAGTACGAGGAAGTGAGACCAGCTCAATTCTCGTATCAGTGACACGACAATCTGTTCGTCCGGAAACAGGTCGGCGAACTGGATCATCCGAGCCAAGTTCTTTTTTCTTTGAAGCTGGAGCCGTGCTCCTCGCTCAATTGTCGTGACAGTGTCACGACAATCTTCTCTCCGTAGCCTGCTCGGGCGCTTCCGAGCACTTCGGTACGGATGCGATGACCGATACGCCAGTACAGCAGGGTCAGCGTGGCATTGGCCGTCGTGGCAACGTGCTCGCGTGCACTGGTGATCAGGCCTCGGATGTCGTTGACCAGCGTAGAGGTCGATGAGCCTATGGATGGCTTTCCGCCCGTCGCCCGTTCACCGTTTCTCATGTCTGCGATCTCATGCTCCGTGTGGCGCATGAGGGTAGCGCATGCCTGAGCGCCAGAGCCCTGGTTTCCGCGAGGAGGCCGGCGCTCGCGCGTCGGCCTCCAACTCACATCACGCCAGCTTGAACGGCAGCTCGCGGATCGGCTTGCCCGTCAGCGAGGCCACCGCGTTCGCGAAGGCCGGCGCCAGCGGCGGCAGGCCCGGTTCACCCATGCCGGTCGGCGCGTCGCCGCTCGGCACGGTGTGCACCTCGATCTGCGGCATGTCGGTGATGCGCGGCACCACGAAATCGCCGAAGTTGCTCTGCTCGACCACGCCGTCCTTCAGCGTGATCGCCGCCCCCGGCAGGCACATCGACAAGCCCATCAGCGCGCCGCCCTGCACCTGCGCTTCCAGCGTCTTCGGGTTGATGACCAGGTTGCAGTGCACGCCGGCCGTCGCGCGGTGCAGCGTCGGCGTGCCGTCCTTCACCGAGGCCTCGACCACGTAGGCCACCACCGAGTTGAACGACTCGTGCACCGCCACGCCCCAGGCGCGGCCCGGCGCGAGCGTCTTCTTGCCGTAGCCCGAGCGATCGACCGCCAGCTGCAATGCCGCCTTGTGGCGCGGGTGCTCGTCGCCCATCAGCTTCATGCGGTAGGCCACCGGATCCTGCTTCGTGGTGCGGGCGATCTCGTCGACCAGCGTCTCCATCGCGAACGCGGTGTGCGTGGACCCCACGCTGCGCCACCACAGCACCGGCACGTTCTGCTTCGGGTGGTGCACCGTCAGGCGCATCGGCACCGCATACGGCTCCTTCATGCCCTCGACCGCGGTGCCGTCGATGCCGTCCTTCACCATCATCGGCTCGAACGGCGTGCCGCCGAGGATCGACTGGCCGACGATCACGTGGTCCCAGGCCAGCACGTTGCCCTGCGCATCGAAGCCGATCTTCGCGGTGTGCAGGTGCATCGGCCGGTAGTAGCCGCCCTTCACGTCGTCCTCGCGGCTCCACAGCGTGCGGATCGGCGCCTGGATGCCGGCCGCCTGCGCCGCCTTCACCACCGAGCATGCCTCGACGACGTAGTCGCTGCTCGCGATCGCGCGGCGCCCGAAGCCGCCGCCGGCCATCTGCACGTGCACCTGCACGTTCTGCGGCGGCACGCCCAGCACCTTCGAGGCCGCCAGGCCGTCGAGGCCAGGCATCTGCGAGCCCATCCACAGCTCGACCTTGCCGTCGGCCGCACGCACGGTGCAGTTCAGCGGCTCCATCGGCGCATGCGCGAGGTACGGGAACACGTACTCGGCGGTGATCTTGTGCGGCGCGGCGTCGAACTTCGAGACATCGGCGTCGTACTTGCGCGCGCCCGGCTTGGTGGCCAGCTCGCGGTACTGCACCAGCTGCGCCGCGGTGTCGACCTTCTCGACGCCGCTCGCATCCCACTCGAGCTTCAGCGCATCGCGACCCTGCTTGGCGGCCCAGTAGCCATCGGCGACCACGGCAACACCTTCACCGCCGCGGTCCACCGGGATGCGCAGCACGGCCTTCACGCCCTTGACGGCCTTGGCCGCGCTGTCGTCCACCGACTTCAGCTTCGCCGCGAACACCGGCGGGTGCGCGACCACCGCCGTCAGCATGCCGGGCAGGCGCACGTCGATGCCGTAGCCCTGCTTGCCGCTGGACTTGGCCTTCGCGTCGAGCCGGCCGGTCGCACGGCCGATCAGCTTGAAGGTCTTCGGATCCTTCAGCGTGACGGTCTCGGGCACCGGCTGCTTCATCGCGGCTTCGGCGAGTTCGCCATAGCCGAGCTTCTTGCCGCCCGGGCCGATCACCACGCCGTTCTGCGTGCGCAGCGTGGCCGCATCGACCTTCCAGCGCGCCGCGGCGGCGCTCACCAGCATCGCGCGGGTGCGCGCGCCGAGCTCGCGGTACTGCGTGTACGAGTGCGCGATCGAGCCGGAGCCGCCGGTGATGTGGATGCCGAACACCGGGTCGATGTAGGCCGGGTCGTTGCTGCCG
>NZ_JBFUFP010000794.1:0-2573 GCF_056403375.1 Rhizobacter sp. P2_H2 | reverse complement strand
AGCTGTGGCAGGAAACAGGGCGCTTCCAGAAGATGGGGCCGGAGCTGCTGCGCGTGAAGGACCGGCACGACCGCGACTTCATCATCCAGCCGACCTCCGAGGAGGTCATCACCGACATCGCGCGCCAGGAGCTGCGCAGCTACCGCGCGCTGCCGAAGAATTTCTATCACATCCAGACCAAGTTCCGCGACGAGCGCCGCCCGCGCTTCGGCGTGATGCGCGGCCGCGAGTTCACGATGAAGGACGCCTACTCCTTCGACCGCGATCTCGATTCGGCGCGCAAGAGCTACCAGGCGATGTTCGACGCCTACGTGCGCATCTTCGAGCGGCTGGGCCTGCAGTTCCGCGCCGTGGCTGCCGACACCGGCGCGATCGGCGGCGAGGTCTCGCAGGAGTTCCAGGTCATCGCCGACACCGGCGAAGACGCGCTGGTCTACTGCCCGACCTCCGATTTCGCCGCCAACATCGAGCTTGCCGAGGCCCTGCCCGCGGTGGCGCAGCGCGGCGCCGCCACCGCCGCGCTGAAGCGCACGCCGACGCCCAAGGCCAGCACCTGCGCCGATGTCGCGGCGCTGCTGGGCGTGCCGCTGCAGACCACGGTGAAATCGCTGGTCCTCGCGACCGACGAGAAGGACGACGCCGGCGACCTGAAGCAGACGACGCTCTGGTTGCTGCTGGTGCGCGGCGATCATTCGCTGAATGAAGTCAAGGCCGGCAAGCTGCCCGGCTTCAAGGAAGGCTACCGCTTCGCCACCGTGTCGGAGATCGAGGACCATTTCGGCTGCAAGCCCGGCTACCTCGGTCCGATCGGCCTGCGCAAGCCGGTGAAGATCGTCGCCGACCGCACCGTCGCCAACATGAGCGACTTCATCTGCGGTGCCAACGAGCCCGACATGCACATCACCGGCGTCAACTGGGGGCGCGACCTGCCCGAGCCCGACCTGGTGGCCGACATCCGCAACGTGGTCGAGGGCGACGCGTCGCCCGACGGCAAGGGCGTGCTGGCGATCCAGCGCGGCATCGAGGTCGGCCATGTGTTCCTGCTCGGCACGAACTACACGAAGGCGATGAACGCCACCTACCTCGACGAATCGGGCAAGCCGCAGCTGATGATGATGGGCTGCTACGGCATCGGCGTCACCCGCATCCTGGGCGCGGCGATCGAGCAGCGCCACGATGAACGCGGCATGCTGTGGCCGACCGCGATCGCACCGTTCAGCGTCGTGATCTGCCCGATCGGCTACGACCGCTCGGCCGAGGTGCAGGCCGCCGCCGACAAGCTGCACGACGAACTCGAGGCCCTCGGCATCGACGTGATGCTCGACAACCGCGGCGAGCGCCCGGGCGCGATGTTCGCCGATTGGGAGCTGATCGGCGTGCCGCACCGCGTGGTGCTGTCCGACCGCGGCCTGAAGGAAGGCAAGGTCGAGTACCAGGGGCGCGCCGATGCGCAGGCGACGGCGGTCGCGGCCACCGAGGTGCTCGAGTTCGTGAAGGCGAAGCTGGCGTCATGACGCGCGAGTGGCCCGCGGCGGCGTCCTCCGCTGCGGGAGCCGTGCGGCGGCGGTGGTTGCTGGCCGCCGCGGCCGCTCCGTGGCTGGCCGCGCTGCCGGTGCACGAGGCGTTGGCCGGCGCGCAGGTCGAGGAGCCGCTCGCCGATGCGGTGCGCGGTGCGTTGGCCGCGGCGATCGCGAACAGCGCGCCGCCCAAGCCCGTCTTCGTCACCACCGAGGCCCGCCTGACCTACCTGCGCTGGCTCGGCGAGATGAGCAGCCGCCTGAAGAAGCGCAAGGCCGAGCACGTCACGCGCATCGAGTTCCTCGACACGCTGTGGTACGAGAGCACGCGCGCCGGGCTCGAGCCCGCGCTGATGCTGGGCCTGGTGCAGGTGGAGAGCGGCTTTCGCAAGTACGCGATCAGCAGCGTCGGTGCGCGCGGCTACATGCAGGTGATGCCGTTCTGGGCGCGGCTGATCGGCGATGGCGACGTGAGCCGGCTGTTCCACATGCAGACCAACCTGCGCTTCGGCTGCGTGATCATGCGGCACTACCTTGATGTGGAACGTGGCGACCTGTACATGGCGCTCGGCCGCTACAACGGCAGCCGCGGCAAGCCGGAGTATCCGAACCTGGTGTTCGGCGCCAAGAAATACTGGGACTACAAACCTGGCTAGAGGCCGGTCCACGGCGTGGGTGTCGCGGCCGCCACGCCCAGCATCGACAGCACCCGCTCCACCGTTTCGTTCACCAGTTCGTCGATCGTGGTCGGGCGGTGATAGAACGCCGGCAGCGGCGGGAAGATCACGCCGCCCATTTCGGTCACTGCGGTCATGTTGCGCAGGTGCGCCAGGTTGAACGGCGTCTCGCGCACCATCAGCACGAGGCGGCGGCGCTCCTTCAGCGTCACGTCGGCGGCGCGCGCCAGCAGGCTGTCGGAGAACCCGTGCGCCACCGCGGCCAGCGTCTTCATCGAGCACGGCGCGATCACCATCGCCGAACTCGCGAACGAACCGCTCGCGATCGCGGCGCCGACATCGGCCGGGTTGTATGCGGTGTGGGCCAGCGCTTCGAGTT
>NZ_JBFUFP010000793.1:0-2577 GCF_056403375.1 Rhizobacter sp. P2_H2 | reverse complement strand
GTGCAGGCGCGCATCACCGCGATCGAGAGCCGGCTCGACATCCACACGCTGGAGGCGATCGATGCGCACCAGCTGGCCGTCAACGAGATCGGCCACGTGATCGTCGAGACGCAGCAGGCGCTGCCGGTCGAGGCCTACGCGTCGAACCGCGTCGGCGGCGCGCTGATCATCGTCGACCCGGCCAGCAACCGCACCAGCGGGGCACTGCTGGTCCACGAATGTTCGCCTTCCTGAGAGGCTTGCCCGCGCCATGACTCCTTCCACGCATTCCCTGGTCCGGCCACGTCCCGGCCATGTCGACACCAACGCCACGCCCGTGGCACGCGGCGCGACGTGTCTCAACGTGGTGAAGCACCCCAGCCTGGTCTCGGCCGCCGAGCGGCACGCCCTGCTCCACCAGCAACCGGTCACGGTCTGGTTGACCGGCCTCAGCGGCGCAGGCAAATCCACCTTGGCCTATGCGGCGGAGCGCCGGCTGCATGCCCAGGGGCGGCTGGGATTCGTGCTGGATGGCGACAACATCCGCCACCATCTCAGCAGCGATCTGGGCTTCTCGCCTTCAGACCGGCGCGAGAACATCCGGCGTGTCGCGGAAGTGGCCGCCTTGATGAACGACGCGGGGCTGATCGTGTTCACGGCGCTCATCTCGCCACGGCAGGAGGACAGGGACCAAGCGCGATCCATCATCGGCGAAGCGAGGTTCATTGAAGTCCATGTCAGCACGGCACTGGCCGTCTGCGAGGCGCGGGACCCGAAGGGCCTCTACGAAAAGGCTCGAACGGGAGCCATCCCTCATTTCACCGGCGTGTCGGCACCGTACGAGACCCCACAGTCTCCCGCGCTGCGCATCGACACGGACCTGTGCAGCCTCGACCAGTCAGCGCAGAAGCTGATGGACTTTCTCGTCAGCCGCTCCCTCGTGTCATGACATCGATCCGGCCATTCGCGTTGACGGACCGCACGGGCGCCCTGCCGGCGGTGGACCTGTTCAATGGCGACGCCGACGGCATCTGCAGCCTGCACCAATTGCGCATGGCCGAGCCGCGCGCCGGGCGCCTCGTCAGCGGCGTCAAGCGCGATATCGACTTGTTCGGGCAGCTGGACGACACGGACCTGCCCAGCGACATCACCGTGCTGGACGTCTCGTTCGACAGGAACGAAGCCGGCGTGCGTCGCGCACTGCAGGCCGGTGGGCGCGTGCGCTACTTCGACCACCATTCGGCACGCAGCCTGTTCCACCACCCGCGGCTGGAAAGCCACATCGACCCCTCCGCCGCGGTCTGCACCTCCTTGCTGGTGGATCGCCACCTGGGCGGCCGCTTCCACGAGTGGGCCATCGTGGGCGCCTTCGGCGACAACCTGCTCGAGGTCGCGCGCAGTCTTTGCGCGCAGCGCGGGCTCACGATGAACCAGACGGCGAGCCTGGAGCAGCTGGGGCAGCTGCTCAACTACAACGCCTACGGCGAGGCCGTGGAAGACCTGCACTTCTCGCCGATCGACCTCTATCGGGTGGTGCACCACTTCGAGAGTCCGTTCGGCTTCATCGCCGACGCCGACGAATACCGCCGCCTGGCCGCCGGCCGCGCCGATGACCAGCATCACCTCGAGACGCTCGCGCCCCATTGGCAAAGCATCGAGGGCGACGTCTATCTGCTGCCGGGCACGGCATGGGCCCGGCGGCTTTCCGGAACGCTGGCGAACCGCCTCTCCCACGAAGAGCCACACAGATCATTCGCGGTACTCACGCGCCGTTCGGACGGTCACTTCCTGGTCAGCGTCCGCTGTCCTGCGCAGCGCCAGTCGGCGCAAGCGTTGTGCCGTCGCTATCCAGGCGGTGGTGGGCGGCATGCAGCCGCCGGCATCGACCGCCTGCCGGTGATCGAACTGGAGCAGTTCATCGCCGACTTTTCAAACCACATCACAGGGAAATCATCATGACCCATCAGCCCTCCATCGCCACGTCCAAGCCGGGTCGCCCTCGCCCGCTCCTGATGGTGCCGTTGCGTCGATGCGGAAGCCACGCGCTGAGGCTCAGGCTGAATTTCAGTGAAGGCTTCTACTCGCCCTACCCGCTGCACATCGTCGACTTCATGCCGATGGTTCCCCTCTACGGCGACCTGGCCGAGGACCGCAACTACTTCCAGCTCGTCGTGGACGTCGTCGGCCTGCAGGCCGCCAGCATGGTGAAGTGGCCCGACGTGGCGTTCGATCCGGGTGAGATCTTCGACGCCATCAAGGACGAGAAGCGCAGCGTGCATCGCGTGGTGTGGGAGCTGCTCCTGCGCAGCGGCGAACGGCAGCATGCCCGCGTCGTGATGGACAAGTCCCTCGACAGCATCCACTACGCCGCCGAGATGATGGAGCTGTTTCCGGACATGCTGTTCCTGAACGTGGTGAGGGACCCGCGCGCCCAGGTCGCTTCGATGAATCGCGCGATCATCCATGACTTCGACAGCACGCTCAATGCGATGACGTGGGTCGCCGCGCACGATGCTGCCCAGCGGCTCGTCCGTGCGCATCCGGCCCGCGTGCTCACGATCCGATACGAGGATTTCCTCGCCGACCAGGAGCTTGTCC
>NZ_JBFUFP010000792.1:0-2583 GCF_056403375.1 Rhizobacter sp. P2_H2 | reverse complement strand
GGCCGAGCTGGCCGGCGAGCGCATGGAGGTCGCGCTGAACACGCAGGACCAGGAGGACGAACAGTCCTGCTTCTCCGACAACACGCACCGCGACATCGTCAACAACGCGCTCGGCATCGAGAACGTCTGGCTCGGCCGCTTCCGGCGGCGCGACGGCAGCCTGCTGCAAGGCCCGTCGCTGCGCGACCTGGTGGCGGCCAAGGATGCGGCGCAGGCCGAGCGCACCACGCGGCAGATCGCCGCGTCGATCGCCGCGGCGCAGGCGATCCACCCGCCGTTCGACCGCGAGATCATCGGCAGCCGCAACGCCCCCGGGCCGATGCGGGTGCGCGCGACCATCGACAGCGTGCTCGCGCAGGCGCGTGAACTCGGCGCGGCCGCCAACGCGATCGGCATCACGCGGCTGAACATGGTGAAGCCGTGAGGCGGATCAAGCTCGGCCTGCTCGCGGCCCTCATCGGCGCGAACGCCGTGCTGCTGCACGCCGCGCCTGCCGACGATGCGCTGACACCCGACGAGCAGACCGGCGGCGCGACCACCGTCGCCGCGACCGGCCGCAATGCGTTCTCGTTCGCCGCCGCGAACCTGAGCGATGACGAGCGCACGCGCTTCGCCGTCGGCAACTCGTTCTTCCGGCGCAACTGGGTCGAGGCACCGTCGTCGACCGCGGCGCGCGACGGGCTCGGGCCGCACTTCATCGCGCGCTCGTGCGGCGGCTGCCACGTGCAAAGCGGCCGCGGCGCGCCGCCCGACTACACGAAGCCGCTCGACCCGCGCGGCGAGCCGCCGGTGGCGCTGCTGCTGCGCCTGTCGATCCCGGGCGAAGGCCCGCACGGCGGCCCGCGGCCGGACCCGATCTACGGTGATCAATTGCGCACGCTGGCCGTGCCGGGCGTGCGCGTCGAGGGCCGCATCACGATGCAGGTGCGCACGCTGCACGGCAAGTTCGCCGACGGCACGGGCTACACGCTGCGGCAGCCGCGCTTCGGCCTGGCGGGCCTCGCGTACGGGCCGGCGTCGAAAGACCTGCAGGTCAGCCCGCGCCTCGCATCGCAGCTGATCGGCATGGGGTTGCTCGAAGCGATCCCCGCGCAGGAGATCCTCGACAACGCGATGCGCCAGGCCGCCGCGCCCGGTCCGGTGAAGGGTCGCCCCAACCAGGTGTGGGACGCCTTCGAGCAGCGCATGATGCCCGGCCGCTTCGGCTGGAAGGCCAATGTCGCGACGCTCGCGCACCAGACCGCCGCGGCCTTCGTCGGCGACATCGGCATCACGTCGAGCCGTTTCCCCGAGGAGTCGTGCACCTTCACGCAGGACGACTGCCGCGCCGCGCCGCGCGGCGCGAAGGGCGAGGCGCCGGAGATCGACGACCGCACGCTCGGCGACGTGGTGTTCTACCAGGCGAGCCTCGCGCCGCCGGCACGCCGCAACCCGGGCGATGCGCAGGTGCGGCACGGGCGCGCGCTGTTCGAGCAGGCGCAGTGCGCCGCCTGCCACCGGCCGAGCTACGTGACCGGCGACAGTCCGCTGCCGGCCTTCGCGAGCCCGGCGTTGAAGGGGCAGACGATCTGGCCGTACACCGACCTGCTGCTGCACGACATGGGCGACGGCCTGGCCGACGGCCGGCCCGATTTCGGGGCCAGCGGCCGCCAGTGGCGCACGCCGCCGCTGTGGGGCGTGGGGCTGATCCGCGACGTCAACGACCACCAGCAGTTGTTGCACGACGGCCGTGCGCGCGGCGTGCTCGAGGCGGTGCTGTGGCATGGCGGCGAGGCCGACGCGAGCCGGCGCCAGGTGCTGAAGATGACGGCCGCCGAACGTGCGGCGCTGGTGCGTTTCGTGGAGTCGCTGTGAGCCGCGCCCGCTGGACACGGCGACGCTGGTTGCAGGCCAGCGCGACGGCAGCGTTCGGCGCTGCCGTCGGCTCGCCCTGGGCCGCGACCGCGTCGACCGCGCTGGCCGCCGCCTGGCAAGACCGCGACGGCGGCGCCAGCGTCGGCGTGCTGGGCCTGCAAGGCCACCACCTGCGCGTGCACCGATCGATCGCAGTGCCGACCCGCGCCCACGGCCTGCTGCAGGAGCGCGGCGGCACGCTGCTCGCCGTCGCGCGCCGCCCCGGCGACTGGCTGATGCGCTGGGACCGCGAGGGCCGCGTGATCGCGCTCGCGTGGATCGAGCCGAACCGCGCGTACAACGGCCACGTGATCGCCGATGCGTCGGGCGACACGCTGTACACCAGCGAGACCGACCTCGACAGCGGCGCCGGCCTGGTCGGCGTGCGCGATGCCCGCACGCTGGAGAAGCGCGCCGAGTGGCCGACGCACGGCCGTGACCCGCACATGCTGCTGTGGGACGAACACGCAGCGCCGTTCACGCGGCTGGTCGTCGCGAACGGCGGCATCGAGATCCGGCCCGAGACCGGCCGCATGAAGCTCGGGCTCGACCGCATGGACTCGTCGCTGGTGCGGCTCGATGCCGCGCGCGGCGAACTGCAGGGGCACTGGCAGCTGGCCGATGCGCGCCTCAGCCTGCGCCACCTCGCGTGGCACGGGCGGGGTACCGATGCCGTGCTCGGCATTGCGA
>NZ_JBFUFP010000791.1:0-2591 GCF_056403375.1 Rhizobacter sp. P2_H2 | reverse complement strand
GGCTGCGGATGATCAGAAACACGAACGGGGTGACCCCATGACCGCAGCGGCTTCGACGACGAAACACCCCAAGGCCGACAAGGGCGCCGCCGGGCACCCGCGCGGCCGCCTCGAGTGGCGACGCATGCTGCACTGGCTGCTCGAGGACGGCGTGATCGGCCGCGAGGACCATGACCGCACCGAGAAGCGCTTCGCGGCGGCCGAGAGCGTGCAGCATCCGCTGGTGCGGCTGGGCAGCGCGGGCCTGTCGAACCTGTCCGGCAAGCCGCTCGACACCGAGATGCTCACCGAATGGCTGGCCGGCCGCATCGGCATGCCGTACATGCGCATCGATCCGCTGAAGGTCGACGTGGGCCGCGTCGGCGACGTGATGTCGATCAGCTATGCCGAGCGCCGCCGCGCGCTGCCGCTGCTGTTCGGTGCACAGGACGTGACGGTGGCGACCAGCGAGCCGTTCGACATCGCCTGGGCGCCCGAGATCGAGGCCCACACGCGCAAGACGCTGCGGCTGGTGCTGGTCAACCCGATCGAGGTGGCGCGCTACACGACCGAGTTCTACACGCTGTCGCGCTCGGTGCGCGCGGCGGCCAAGAACGGCGAGAACTCGGCGGCCGCGAGCTTCGAGCAGTTGGTGGAGCTCGGGCGCAGCAACAAGCAGCTCGATGCCAACGACCAGGGCGTCGTGCAGGTGGTCGACTGGCTGTGGCAGTACGCCTTCGACCAGCGCGCGAGCGACATCCACCTGGAGCCGCGCCGCGAGCTGAGCCTGATCCGCTTCCGCATCGACGGCGTGATGCACACCGTCTACCAGCTGCCGCCCGGCGTGATGAACGCGATGATCGCGCGCGTGAAGCTGCTCGGCCGCATGGACGTGGTCGAGAAGCGGCGTCCGCTCGACGGCCGCATCAAGACGCGCAACCCGAACGGCGACGAGGTGGAGATGCGGCTGTCGACGCTGCCCACCGCGTTCGGCGAGAAGATGGTGATGCGGATCTTCGACCCGGACACGACCGTCAAGTCGCTCGATGCGCTCGGCTTCGGCAGCCACGACGCCCAGCGATGGGAGGGGCTCACCGCGCGGCCGCACGGCATCATCCTCGTGACCGGGCCGACCGGATCGGGCAAGACCACCACGCTGTACTCCACGCTGAAGCGGCTGGCCACCGACGAGGTCAACGTCTGCACGATCGAAGACCCGATCGAGATGATCCAGCCCACCTTCAACCAGACGCAGGTGCAACCTGCGCTGGACCTCGGCTTCGCCGAAGGCGTGCGGGCGCTGATGCGGCAGGACCCGGACATCATCATGGTGGGCGAAATCCGCGACCTGGAGACCGCCGAGATGGCGATCCAGGCCGCGCTGACCGGCCACCTGGTGTTCAGCACGCTGCACACCAACGACTCGGCCTCGGCGGTGACGCGGCTGGTCGACCTGGGCGTGCCGCCGTACCTGATCGGCGCCACCGTGATCGGCGTGCTGGCGCAGCGGCTGGTGCGCGCGCTGTGCGCGAGCTGCAAGCAGCCCGATGAAGCCGTGACGGCCGAGACGCTGAACGAGGCCATCAAGCCGTGGCGCATCAACGGCAAGGCGCGGCCCTACAAGCCGGTGGGCTGCCTCGAATGCCGCATGACGGGATTCCGCGGCCGCGCGGGGCTCTACGAACTGCTGACGCTGAACGAGGCGGCGCAGCCGGCCATCCACCCGGTGCCCGATGCGTCGAAGCTGCGCCAGCTGTCGCTCGCCGAGGGGCTGCGGCCCTTGCGGCTGGCCGGGATGATGAAGGTGGCCGAAGGCGTCACCACGATGGACGAGGTGCTGCGCTCGACGCCGTCCTGGGACACCTGATGACACCTCAGGACACGCTGCGCTACGTGTAAACCACACACGGCGCCTGGAGTGGTCTGCCTAGAATCGTCCGCAAGCTGTAACAGACAGCGTCACGTCCACCCAGGACACGAGGAGCTATTCGTGCAGATCAAGAGCCAACGGGACTTCTGGTCCGGTTTGATGTTCATCGTCGTCGGCGTGGTGTTCGCCGTCGGTGCGACGAACTACAGCATGGGGAGCTCGGCGCGRCCGGGCCCCGGCTACTTCCCGCTGATCCTCAGCGTGCTGATGGCGATCCTGGGCGGCTTCGTGCTGTTCAAGTCGCTGACCATCGAGGTCGAGGGGGGCGACCCGATCGGCCACATCGCGTGGCGCCCGCTGCTGGTGATCGTCGCGGCGATCGCGGTGTTCGGCCTCGCGCTGCCGCGCCTGGGCCTGGTGATCACGGTGCCGATCCTGATCCTGATGACCAGCCTCGCCGGCGATGAATTCAAGTGGAAGGGCGTCGTCGCGACGGCCGTCGTGCTCACCGTGGGTTCGTGGGCGATCTTCGTGCTCGGGCTGAAGCTGGTCATCCCGATGTGGCCCTGGTTCGTGGGCTGAAAAGGAAAACACCATGGACTTGTTGGGAAACCTCGCACTCGGCTTCGGCGTCGCCTTCACGGCGCAGAACCTGATGTATGCGTTCTTCGGTTCGGTGCTGGGCACGCTGATCGGCGTGCTGCCCGGGCTGGGCCCGGTGGCCACCATCGCGATGCTGCTG
>NZ_JBFUFP010000790.1:0-2591 GCF_056403375.1 Rhizobacter sp. P2_H2 | reverse complement strand
CAACACCGCGTTCGGCCGCCCGTCGGGCCCGTCCGGGCCGTCGGGGCCGCGCGACACGTCCTCGCGCAACCCGAGCCCGCGCCACGGCGCCCAGCGCGACAACGCCCCGCGCAACACCGCCTTCGGCAACAGCCGCCCTGCCCCGCAACGCCCCAACCCGCGCTTCGAGCGCGACGACGACGAACCCGTTTACCACGCCGAGCAGCCCGGCAGCCTGCGCCTGTCCAAGCGCATGAGCGAACTCGGCATCGCGTCGCGCCGCGAGGCCGACGAGTGGATCCCGAAGGGCTGGGTGCGCGTCGACGGCCAGGTCGTCAAGGAACTCGGCTCGCGCGTGATGCCCGGCCAGCGCATCACCGTCGATGCCCAGGCCCGCCACCAGCAGGCGCAACGCGTCACGGTGCTGATCAACAAGCCGGTCGGCTACGTCAGCGGCCAGGCGGAAGACGGCTACGAGCCGGCCTATGTGCTCGTGAAGCCCGAGAACCAGTGGCACGACGACAACTCCGGCACCCGCTTCCTGCACACCCACCTGCGCGGCCTCGCGCCGGCCGGGCGGCTCGACATCGACTCGGTCGGCCTGCTGGTGCTGACGCAGGACGGCCGCGTCGCCAAGCAGCTGATCGGCGAGAACAGCGAGATCGAGAAGGAATACCTGGTGCGCGTGCAGCGCCCCGACGGCACGCGCCTGCCCGACAGCGAACTCGCGCTGCTGAACCACGGCCTCGAGCTCGACGGCGAGGCGCTGCGCCCGGCCCAGGTGGAATGGGTCAACGACGACCAGCTGCGCTTCGTGCTGCGCGAAGGCAAGAAGCGCCAGATCCGGCGCATGTGCGAGGCGGTCGGGCTGGAAGTGCTGGGCCTCAAGCGCGTGCGCATCGGCCGCGTGATGCTGGGTGACCTGCCGCCCGGGCAGTGGCGCTACCTGCGGCCGGACGAGGCGTTCTGAGCCTGTCGATGGCGGGCTCGTTGCCGTACACCKAACTGGCGGCACCGCTCGGGCTGCGGTTGTGGTGGCTGCGGCTCGACGAGATGCCCGATGCCGCCGCACTCGCGACGCTGTCGGCCGACGAGATCGCGCGCGGCCAGCGCTTCGCGTTCGAGGGCCTGCGGCGCAGGCACCTGGCGTCACACGTCGCGTTGCGGGCGATCCTCGCTCAGCAGACCGGCCTGCCCGCCGCCGCGCTGGTGTTCGGTGCCGGCCCGTTCGGCAAGCCGTTCCTGCACGCGCCGGCCGCCTGCGTCTTCAACATGAGCCACAGCGACGATGTCGCGGTGATCGCAGTGGCGCCAGGTGCATCGGCGGGCACCGAGATCGGCGTCGACGTGGAGGTGCTGCGGCCGATGCGCGATGCGATCGCGCTGGCCGAGCGCAATTTCACGTCGGCCGAACAACGCGCG
The DNA here is from genome assembly GCF_056403375.1 of Rhizobacter sp. P2_H2. Lineage (NCBI taxonomy): Bacteria > Pseudomonadati > Pseudomonadota > Betaproteobacteria > Burkholderiales > Sphaerotilaceae > Rhizobacter > Rhizobacter sp. P2_H2. Next base: position 1,190 of record NZ_JBFUFP010000790.1, on the reverse strand, counting down.
CTGCGGGCCGCGCCACCCGAGCAGCGCGACCTCGCCTTCATGCGCGGCTGGACCCGCAAGGAAGCCTGCCTGAAGGCGATCGGCAGCGGGCTGTCGATTCCGCCCGACGCGGTCGATGCCGGATTGCAGCAGGACCTTGCCGCGCTGCAGGTCGTGCATGACGGCGCCCGTCACGCGCTGCAGGTGCAATCGCTCCCGGAGCACGCCGGCACGGCACTCGCCGTCGCGGTGCGCGAGGTCAGCGCCCCGCCTTCCTGAAGGTCAGGTTGATCCGCGAGCGCCCGGTCGCCGGATGCTCGCCGTCCGCGAGCGGCGCCACGCCGTGGAAGGCCAATCGCGAAGCACCGCCCCACACGACCACGTCGCCATGCGCCAGCCGCAGCCGCTGCACGGGCGACTGCCGTTGCGTGCCGCCGAACAGGAACACCGCCGGCAGCCCCAGCGACACCGACACGATCGGTGCGCCGAAGTCCTCCTCATCGCGGTCCTGGTGCAGCGACAGCCGCGCCCCCGGTTCGTAGAAGTTGACGAGGCTCGCGTCCGGCTCGAAGCCGTCGAACCCCGCGCAGGCCGCGGCATGCACCGCCAGCTCGCGAAAACTGCGCGGCATCGCCGGCCACGCCGCGCCGCTCTGCGGATCGCTCGCCTGGTAGCGGTAGCCGCGCCGGTCGGACACCCAGCCGAGCGGCCCGCAGTTGGTCATCGCGACCGACATGCGCTGCCCGCCCGGCGTCACCAGGTGCCGCCACGGCGCTGCCGCCAGCACCGGCTGCAGGTCGGCCAGCAGGGCGGGCGCCCGCTGCAGCGCGAGCCGGCGCAACACCACCGCACCGTCGGCGATCACCTCCTGCGACGGCGGCGCATCGTCGATCGCATCGAACAGGTCACCGGTCATCGACGATCGGTCACTGCGCCCGCTGGAAGCCTGCATCCGGCATGAACCAGCCGTCGCTGACCGGCTTCACCTCGAGCGTCTTCACCTCGTAGCTGTAGCTCAGCAGCGGGCCGCCCGCGGCGCCGGCCGGCTTGCCGTCGCCGCCACCGCCACCGAGCAAGCCGCCCAGCAGGCTGCCGACGCTCGGTGCCGAGGTGTTGCCGCGCGCGGCCGAGGCGTCGTCGCCGCAGGCATTGCCGTCGGCCGTCCACGCCAGCGTCATCGCCATCGGGTAGCCGCGCACCTTCTTCAGCTC
>NZ_JBFUFP010000789.1:0-2593 GCF_056403375.1 Rhizobacter sp. P2_H2 | reverse complement strand
CTGCGCTGCTGCAGGATCCGGAGCTGCTGGCACGCATCGTCGCCGCGGTGCGGCGCGCGGTGCCGATGGCGATGCCGGTGACGGCCAAGATGCGCCTCGGCTTCGACGACGACCTGCGGGCCGTGGAATGCGCACAGGCCATCGCGGGTGCCGGTGCGGCGGAACTGGTCGTGCATGCACGCACCAAGGCGCACGGCTACCGCCCCCCGGCCTATTGGGACCGCGTGCATGCGGTGCGCATGGCTGTGCCGATTCCGGTGATCGCGAACGGCGAGATCTGGACGGTGGCCGACGCGCATCGCTGTCGCGAGGTATCGGGATGCGATGCGCTGATGGTCGGCCGCGGCATGGTGGCCGACCCGGGACTGGCGCGTGCCATCGCGCGGCCGGGCAGTTCGCTCGGCTGGCCGCAGCTGCTGCCGCTGATGCTGCATTTCTGGCAGCTCGTGGGCGGGCATGTCGAGCCGCGTCATCGCGCCGGCCGCCTCAAGCAGTGGTTGAACTACCTGCGGCGGCGCCACCCGGAGGCCGAAGCGGCCTACCAGTCGGTGCGCACCGTCAATGACCCGCAACTGCTGGAGTTGCATCTGCAACAGTGGTGCGGTGCGAGTCATACAGCTTCACACGCGCGACACCAAGCGATTGCAGGCGTGCCCGCATAATGACCTGAACCATTTCGAGGATCCCGACTCGTGAAACGCCCGACCCGTGCCCTGCTGATCACCGCTCTCCTGCTCCCGTTGCTGCATGCCTGTGGCGGCAACAGCGAAGATGACCAGGGCTCCGTGCGCCTGATCAATGCCACCGCCGATTTCGCGCTGCTCGACGCCTACCGCGACGACAGCGTCATCATCGGCAGCGTGGCCGCCGCGTCCGGCAGCGGCTATGTGCACCTCGACAAGGACAGCTACACCTTCAAGATCGCCCAGACCGGCTCCGGCGTCACGGCGGCCAGCTTGTCGGGCTCGGTGTCGGCGGGCTCGCACTACGCGTTGCTGGCCTATGCGAGCGGGTCGGCATTGCAGGTCAGCTACCTGACTGAAGACGAAGGCGCGCCGAGCTCCGGCCAGGCCAAGCTGCGCTTCATGCACACCGCCGGCCTCGAAGCCGGCAACGTCGACGTGTACGTCGGCCAGGCGGCGTGCAATGCGCTGGGCTCCACCTCCATTGCGGCGGCCAGCGGGCTGTCGACCGCGACCTCGGCGACGGCACCGACCGCCTACACCGCGTTCAGCGCCGGCACCTACCACGTGTGCGTGACTGCTGCCGGCAGCAAGACCGACGTGCGGCTGGACATTCCGGCGTTGACGCTCAGCAACCAGCAGGTCGCCACGCTCGTGCTGACCCGCAGCGGCGGCGGCGTGCTGGTGAACGGGCTGCTGGTCAACCAGCAAGGTGCGGTGACCCCGAGCGCCAATCTGTCGACGCGCGTGCGCGTGGTGGCCAACACCCTGGTGGCGACCGACACGATCAACGTCGCGGTCAACGGCACGACCGTCGGCAGCAACCTCTCGCCGGCCTCGGTGGGCAGCTACCGCCTGGTGACGGCCGGCACCCTGAACGTCACGGTCAACGGCGCGGCCGTGGACGTCGGCACGGCGACAGCGCCTGCCGGCGGCGACCTGACGCTGCTCGTGACCGGCGACGTGGCGTCGCCCAAGCTCTCGGTGGTCACCGACGACAACACGCCGTCGACCAGCGCTTCCGAGCCGGTCAAGCTGCGCTTGGTCAATGCCGTCAACGGCCTGACGGGCAGCGTGACGCTGACGCTCGACAGCGACGTGATCGGCGACGACGTCGCGTTCGGCACTGCCTCGGCGCCGGCCACGGTGGCCACCAGCGCCGCATTGGCGACGATCGTGGCCAGCGCCGGGTCGAGCAAGCTCTGGCAGGCCACGGACCAGACGCTGACCACCGGCAAGGTCTACAGCGTCTTCCTGCTGGGCAACACGTCGACGGTGGGCACCTCCAGCCTGATGCGCGCCGACCGCTGAGGCGGTTCAGGGTTTCCCCCTCGGAGCACCACCGGCTCCCGGGGGGGCTCTTCGAAGGTCGATGGCGCTATAGTCGCTCGCATCCGGAGGGTGCGGCGATGTTGTTGCAGCGCGCGTTCAGGGCCGTCGATGTCTTGATGGTCGAAGACAACCCGGGCGATGTTCGTCTGACACGCGAAGCGCTGCGCCGCAACGGGCATGACCTGCGGCTGCACCATGCCGAGGACGGCATCTCGGCGATGCGGTTCCTGCATCGCGACACCCCTTACGAAGCGGCACCGCGGCCCGACCTCATCCTGCTCGACCTGAACCTGCCGTTGATGGGTGGTCGAGACGTGCTCGCCGCCATCAAGTCCGATGCGTCGCTGCGGTCCATCCCGGTGATCGTGCTGAGCACCTCGCAGTCGGACGACGACGTGTCCCGTGCGTACGACCTGCAGGCGAACTGCTTCATCAGCAAGCCCGCCGATCTGCACGAGTTCAACCAGGTGATCCACAGCATCGAGCGCTTCTGGCTGCAGACGGTGAGCCTCACCGGTCGCGGGGGTGTGGCGTGAACGGCCAGCGTCGTGTCCTGCTGATCGAGGACAGCGCGGGCG
>NZ_JBFUFP010000788.1:0-2599 GCF_056403375.1 Rhizobacter sp. P2_H2 | reverse complement strand
GGCCCAGGCCTGGATGTGGGACCTGATCCACGCGCGGCTGCACGCCGACTTCAAGCACCACCCCCGCGTGCACGCGGCGCTGGCCGGCATCACGCAGGACGTCGCCGCCGCGCGCGTCGCCCCGTCATCGGCCGCGCACACGCTGCTGCGCCTTTTCTTCTCGTCCCCGTCTTCCATCCCGGAGTGAGCTGACATGCACGACATCCTCGAACAACTCGAAGCCAAGCGCGCGCTCGCCCGCCTGGGCGGCGGCGAGAAACGCATCGCCGCCCAGCACGGCAAGGGCAAGCTGACGGCCCGCGAACGCATCGAACTGCTGCTCGACGAAGGCACCTTCGAAGAATGGGACATGTTCGTCGAGCACCGCTGCCACGACTTCGGCATGGCCGACAACAAGGTGCCCGGCGACGGCGTCGTCACCGGCTACGGCATGATCAACGGCCGCCTGGTGTTCGTGTTCAGCCAGGACTTCACGGTGTTCGGCGGCGCGCTCAGCGAAGCGCATGCCGAGAAGATCTGCAAGGTGATGGACCAGGCGATGAAGGTCGGCGCGCCGGTGATCGGGCTCAACGACTCCGGCGGCGCGCGCATCCAGGAAGGCGTCGCCTCGCTCGGCGGTTATGCCGAGGTGTTCCAGCGCAACGTGATGGCCTCGGGCGTGGTGCCGCAGATCAGCATGATCATGGGCCCGTGCGCAGGCGGCGCGGTCTACTCGCCGGCGATGACCGATTTCATCTTCATGGTGAAGGACAGCTCGTACATGTTCGTCACCGGCCCCGAGGTCGTGAAGACCGTGACGCATGAAGAGGTGACCGCCGAGGAGCTGGGCGGCGCGGCCACCCACACCAGTCGCAGCGGCGTGGCCGACCTGGCGTTCGAGAACGACGTCGACGCCCTCGCGATGCTGCGCCGGCTCTACAACTACCTGCCGCTGAACAACCGCGAGAAGGCGCCGGTGCGGCCGAGCAACGATCCGGCCGAGCGCATCGACCTGTCGCTCGACACGCTGGTGCCCGACAACCCGAACAAGCCCTACGACATGAAGGAGCTGATCGTGAAGACCGCCGACGACGGCGACTTCTTCGAGCTGCAGCCCGAGTACGCGAAGAACATCATCATCGGCTTCTGCCGCATGGAGGGGCAGACGGTGGGCGTCGTCGCGAACCAGCCGCTGGTGCTGGCCGGATGCCTGGACATCAAGAGCAGCATCAAGGCGGCGCGCTTCGTGCGCTTCTGCGATGCGTTCAACATCCCGGTGGTGACCTTCGTCGACGTGCCGGGCTTCATGCCGGGCACCAGCCAGGAGTACGGCGGCATCATCAAGCATGGTGCGAAGCTGCTGTATGCGTACGCCGAGTGCACGGTGCCGAAGATCACGGTGATCACGCGCAAGGCGTACGGCGGCGCCTACGACGTGATGAGCTCCAAGCACCTGCGCGGGGATGTGAACTTCGCGTGGCCGAACGCCGAGATCGCGGTGATGGGGGCGAAGGGCGCGGTCGAGATCATCTTCCGCGACGAGAAAGGCGATCCGGCCCGGCTCGCGGCGCGCGAGGCCGAATACAAGGCCAAGTTCGCGAACCCGTTCGTGGCCGGCGCGCGCGGCTTCATCGACGACGTGATCCAGCCGCACGAGACGCGGCGGCGCATCTGCCGATCGCTCGTGATGCTGCGCAACAAGAAGATCGAGAACCCGTGGCGCAAGCACGGGAACATCCCGCTGTGAGGGGCATGAAGATGTTCACCAAGATCCTGATCGCCAACCGCGGCGAGATCGCCTGCCGCGTGATCCACACCGCGAAGAAGATGGGCATCCAGACGGTCGCCGTCTATTCCGATGCCGACCGCGACGCCCGCCACGTGGAGCTCGCCGACGAGGCGGTGCACATTGGTCCGGCACCGTCGCGCGAGTCCTACCTGGTGATGGACAAGATCATCGCCGCCTGCAAGCAGACCGGCGCGCAGGCGGTGCACCCGGGCTACGGCTTCCTCAGCGAGAACGAGGAGTTCGCGCGCCGCGTCGAGGAGGAAGGCATCGTCTTCATCGGCCCGAAGCATGCGTCGATCGCCGCGATGGGCGACAAGATCGCGTCGAAGAAGCTGGCGGCTGCCGCGAGGGTCAACACCATCCCCGGCCACAACGCCGCGATCGACACTGCGCAGCATGCGGTCGAGATCGCGAAAGGCATCGGCTACCCGGTGATGATCAAGGCGAGTGCCGGCGGCGGCGGCAAGGGCCTGCGCGTCGCGTTCAACGACAAGGAGGCGTTCGAAGGTTTCACCGCGTGCCAGAACGAGGCGCGCAACAGCTTCGGCGATGACCGCGTGTTCATCGAGAAATTCGTCGAGGAGCCGCGCCACATCGAGATCCAGGTGCTGGGCGATGCGCACGGCAACACCGTCTACCTGTGGGAGCGCGAGTGCTCGATCCAGCGCCGCCACCAGAAGGTGATCGAGGAGGCGCCCAGCCCCTTTCTCGATGAGAAAACCCGCCAGGCGATGGGCGAGCAGGCGGTGGCGCTCGCGAAGGCGGTGAACTACCAGTCGGCCGGCACGGTGGAGTTCGTGGTCGGCAAGGACCGCAGCTTCTACTTCCTCG
>NZ_JBFUFP010000787.1:0-2600 GCF_056403375.1 Rhizobacter sp. P2_H2 | reverse complement strand
GTCCTACAACGCAACAGGGCCCGGCATCCCGCCTTTGGAGGGTGCGCCGCCGACCGTTCATCCTTCAAGTTGACGACGGCGCGTTGACGGTGCGCGACAGCGTCGCTAGGATCGCCGTCTTTCCAGCCCTGCCTGCCCGTCCGATGCGCCGCTGAGCCTTTCCTTCGAACGCCGTTCCACGCCCCCTTGAGGCGGCGTGGCGTGCCTGCTTCTTCGGAAGCTTCCTTGGAAAGCCAGCCATGTCATCGATCTCCACGGGCCCGCGTCCGTCCGGGGCGCATCCGCCCGCCCCGTCTTCCGTTCCTGCTTCTTCCGTTCCTGCTTCCTCCTTCGCGTTCCAGCTGCGCGACGTGCAATGGCGCACGCCCGACGGCCGCGCGCTGTGGTCGACCCCGCTGTCGCTGTCGATCGGGCCCGGGCGGCTCGGCATCGTCGGGCGCAACGGTGCCGGCAAGAGCGTGCTGGTGCAGCTGCTGACCGGCGGCCTCGCGCCTTCGGGCGGCCGCGTCGAACGCGCCGGCCGCGCGCACCTCGTGTCCCCGCCGCTGCTCGCGCACGACCCGCGGCGCGTGGCCGATGCGATGGGCCTGGCCGCGGCGCTCGCGGCGGTCGAGCGCCTCGCGGCGGGCCTTGCGACGGCCGACGACCTGCTGCTCGCGGACGGCCAGTGGGACCTGCCGGCGCGCACCGCGCAGGCGCTGGCCGACGCCGGGCTGCCCGGTGTCTCGCCCGACACGCCGATGGCCGTGCTGAGCGGCGGCGAGCGCATGCGCGTCGCGCTGGCCGGCGCGATGGCGGCCGAGGCCGACTGCCTGGTGCTCGACGAGCCGAGCAACCACCTCGATGCACCGGCGCGTGCGTGGCTGCAGCGCTGGCTGCGCCAGTGCCAGCGCCCAGTGGTGCTGGTGAGCCACGACCGGCAACTGCTGCGTGCGGTCGACCGCATCGTCGAGCTCGGGCCGCGCGGCCTGTCGGTCTACGGCGGCGACTACGGCCTGTACGTCGCGCAGCGCGATGCGCAGGCGGCGGCGGCCGGCGCGGCGCTCGCCCATGCGCGCAACGAGCGCGACACCGCGCTGGCCCGGCTGCGCCGCGAGCACGCTGCGCGGCAGCGCAAGCAGTCGCAGGCGCGCCGCAACGCCCGCAGCGCGAACCTGTCGGCGATCACGATCAACGGCATGCGCGAGACGGCCGAGGCGACGAACGCGCGCGACGTGAAGCGCGACGCCGGCACCCGCCACGCGCTCGACGCTGCGGTGCGCGATGCCGCCCGGCGCGTCGCGCAGGAGCCGGCGGTGTTCGTCGCGCTGCCGGCCAGCCGCGTCGTGCCCGGCAAGCTGGTGCTGCGCCTCGACGACCTGCAGCTGCCGCACGGTGAAGCGCCGGTGAGCGACGCGTCGTTCAGCGGCCCGGTGCGCATCGCGCTGACCGGCCCGAACGGCTGCGGCAAGAGCACGCTGCTGCGGGTGATCGCCGGCCTGCTGCCGCCGGCCGCGGGCAGCGCGACGCTGCATGTGCCGTTCGCGGTGCTCGACCAGGACGCCGCGGCCGCGCTGCCGGCGCAGCGCACGCTGCTGGAACACCTGCGCGATCTCGACAGCCCGCTGCCGCCCGCCGAGTTGCGCACGCGCCTGGCCCAGCTGCGCCTGGGTGCGGTGCACGTCGAGCTGCCGATGGGCGCGCTGAGTGCGGGCGAGCGCCTGAAGGCCGCGCTCGCCTGCGCGCTGTGGCGCGGCCAGCCGGCCTGCCTGCTGTTGCTGGACGAGCCGACCAACCACCTCGACCTCGACAGCACGCTGGAACTGCAGCGCGCGCTGCAGGGCTTCGAGGGCGCGCTGCTGGTGGCGAGCCACGATGCGGAGTTCATCGAGGCGCTGCGACCGAGCCACCGCTGGCAGTGGCCGTCGTGACGGCCGCGAAGATGGCGCCTGCGCCGCCTCGACGTCCGGATTCGTGGGGTATTCGACCGACGCCGGGCGCGGCGCGCGGCCATCCTGGCGTCCGCATGTGGCCGTCGCCACGAAGCAGGAGCCAACGTGAAAGTGAATGGAACCCGGCGCAGCGCCGATGTCGACGGCGACACGCCGGTGCTGTGGGTGTTGCGCGACGTGCTCGGCATGACCGGCACCAAGTTCGGCTGCGGCGCAGGCCTGTGCGGCGCCTGCACGGTGCACGTCGACGGTGTGCCCACGCGCTCGTGCATCACCAGCGTCGAATCGGTCGGCCGGGCCGACGTGACGACGATCGAGGCACTGGCCGGCACCCGCATCGGCCGCGCGCTGCAGCAGGCATGGCGGGACCTCGAGGTCGTGCAGTGCGGCTACTGCCAGTCGGGCCAGCTGATGTCGGCCGCGGCCTTGCTGGCGGCGAACCGTGCGCCGAACGACGCCGACATCGACGCCGCGATGAGCGGCAACCTGTGCCGCTGCGGCACCTACCCGCGCATCCGCGACGGCATCCATGCCGCGGCACGCGCCTTGTCGAAAGGCGCATGACATGACAACGCACCTCGACGACGCGACGCTGTCGCGCAGAGACTTCCTCAGCATCGGCGCCGCCGCCGGCGGCGGGCTGCTGGTCGGCGTGAGCCTGGGCACGGC
>NZ_JBFUFP010000786.1:0-2609 GCF_056403375.1 Rhizobacter sp. P2_H2 | reverse complement strand
CGATGGAGGAGATCAGCGCCAGCTCGCGCAAGATCAGCGACATCATCGGCGTGATCGACGGCATCGCGTTCCAGACCAACATCCTCGCGCTGAATGCGGCGGTGGAAGCGGCGCGCGCCGGCGAGCAGGGCCGCGGCTTCGCGGTGGTGGCCAGCGAGGTGCGCAGCCTCGCGCAGCGCAGCGCGCAGGCGGCCAAGGAGATCAAGGCGCTGATCGGCGCGAGCGTCGAGAAGGTGGCAGCCGGCACGCAGCTGGTGGGCGATGCGGGCGTGACGATGAAGGATGTCGTGGCGCAGGTGAAGCGGGTGGCCGAGCTGATCGACGAGATCAGCACCGCGACCGGCGAGCAGACGGCCGGCATCGGCCTGGTCAGCGATTCGGTGATGCAGATCGAGCAGGTGACGCAGCAGAACGCGGCGCTGGTCGAGCAATCGGCTGCTGCGGCGGACAGTCTTCAGCAGCAGGCGGCGCGGCTGGTGGATGCGGTGCGGCAGTTCAAGCTGAAGGACGACGGGTTGCTGGTCGCGCCCACCGCCTGAGTTGTCTCAGTCCACTGGCAGTCCCAGCAGGGCGGGGTCTCCCCTTCCCAAACGGAACAGCACCGGCTCGTCTGTCGTCAGGTCGACCACCGTCGTCGGCTCGCGCGGGCATGCGCCCGCATCGACCACCGCCTGCACCTGGCCCTGGAAACGCTCGCGGATCTCATCCGGGTCGTTCATCGGCTCGGTCTCCCCCGGCGCGATCAGCGTGGTCGACAGCAACGGCTCGCCGAAGATGTCGAGCAGCTGCAGCAGCATCCTGTGGTCCGGTACGCGCAGGCCGATGGTGCGGCGCGACGGGTGCGACACGCGCCGCGGCACTTCCTTCGTCGCCTCGAGGATGAAGGTGAACGGCCCCGGCGTCGCATGCTTCATCAGCCGGTACTGCCGGTTGTCGACGCGGGCGTAGCTCGCCAGCTCCGACAGGTCGCGGCACAGCAGCGTCAGGTGGTGCTTGTCGTCGACGCCGCGGATGCGCCGCAGGTTCTCGGCCGCCGCCTTGTCGTCGAGGTGGCACACCAGCGCATAGCTCGAATCGGTCGGCACCGCGGCGATGCCGCCGTCGTGCAGGATCTGCGCGGCCTGCTTCAGCAGGCGCTGTTGCGGGTTCTCGGGATGGACTTCGAAGAATTGCGGCATGGGCCGCGATGCTAATCCGCGATCGTGTCGGCCGCTACTGTCGATGTCGCGGGGTGCGCCGCGGTCTTGCGCATGTTCAGCCACGCGCTCGCCGCACCGCACACCGCGATCACGCCCATGCCGACCCAGGCCCAGCCGTCCGGCACGTAGCGGAACACCGCCCAGCTCACCGCCGCCGCCACGCCGATCTGCAGGTAGATGAAGGGCATCAGCGTCGCCGTCGGCGCGAGGCCCAGCGCGAGGATCAGGAACAGGTGGCCCACCGTGCCGAGCGCGCCGATCACCAGCAGCAGCACCAGCTGCTGCGGCGGCGCAGCCAACAGCGTGCCGTCGGTGTCGATCGCACTGAAGAGGAACAGCACCGGCGTCAGCACCAGCGCGCCGGTCAGGCCGGTGTAGAAGTGCGTCGTGTACGGGCTCTCCAGCGCCGACAGCTTGCTCGTCAGCACCTGGAAGCTCGCGTAGGTGAGGGCGCCGGCCAGCGGGAACAGCACCGCCCAGCCGAACAGCCCGCTGCCCGGTCGGATCACGATGATCGCGCCGACGAAGGCCGCGCACACCAGCGCCCAGCGCAGCGTCGACACCCGCTCGTGCAGCACCCAGGCCGCCAGCAGCGTCACGACCACCGGCGTCAGCATGTTGATCGCGGTGAATTCGGCCACCGGCATCTGCTGCACGCCGAAGAAGCTCAGCGCACTGGTGGCCAGCAGCAGCGCGCCGCGCGCCAGCTGGAAACGCGGGTGCGCGGTGCGAAAGCCCGCGGTCTTCGAGCGCAGCAACCAGATCCCCATCGACACCGCCTGGAAGGCGTAGCGCGCCCACAGGATCAACAGCACCGGCAGGAAAGCGCCCAGGTACTTGATCGTGGTGTCCATGGTCGCGAAGCACAGCGCCGCCAGGGCGATCAGCGCGATGCCCCGGGCGGGGCGCTGTCTTGTCACGATCGTGGGTTCACGGGAGCTGCACGCGGTCGACGAGCGCTTCCCAGACCGGCGTCAGCTTGCCCGGCAGCGGCGGCAGCGTCCCCAGGTCGACGTGGCTCTCGTCGGGGCTGTGGAAATCGGAACCGCGCGACGCGAGCAGCTCGAACTCGAGCGCCATGTCGGCGTACTTGATGAAGTCGGTGTTCGAGTGGCTGCCGGTGATCACCTCGACCCCGCGCCCGCCATGCACCTTGAATTCGGTGAACAGCGCGTATTCCTCGTTGGCGGTGAACTTGTAGCGCCCCGGGTGCGCGATCACCGCGATGCCGTGCGCCTCGCGGATCCAGCGCACCGCGTCGCCGAGCTTTGCCCAGCGGTGCGGCACGTAGCCCGGCTTGCCCTCGACGAGGAACTTGCGGAAGACCTCGTGCGTGTCCTGGCAGACGCCGCTCTCCACCAGGTGCCGCGCGAAGTGCGTGCGCGAGATCAGCTCCGGGTTGCCGACGTA
>NZ_JBFUFP010000785.1:0-2612 GCF_056403375.1 Rhizobacter sp. P2_H2 | reverse complement strand
GTCATCGCACTGACGACGGCCGGATCGAAGTGCGTGCCGGCCTGCGCGCCGATCTCGCGGATCGCGAGGTGCAGCGGCCAGGCCGCCTTGTAGGGCCGCTCGCTGCTCAGCGCATCCAGCACGTCGGCCACCGCGACCAGCCGGCCCGACAGCGGGATCTCCTGGCCGCGCAGCCCCTGCGGGTAGCCGCTGCCGTCGAAGCGCTCGTGGTGCGACAGCGAGATCTCGGCGCCGAGCCGGATCACCGCCGACGACGAGTCGCGCAGCAGCTCGAAGCCGAGGGTTGGATGCCTGCGCATCGCCGTGCGCTCCTCGTCGTTCAGGCTGCCGCACTTGTTCAGCACCGCGTCGGGCACGCCGACCTTGCCGATGTCGTGCAGCGGCGCGGCCGCCACCAGCATCTGCGCCTGGGTCAGGCTGAGCCCGTAGCGGCGGCCGATGACGGCCGCGTAGTAGGCCATGCGCTCGGTGTGCTGCCCGGTGTTGCGGTCGCGCAGCGCCGCGATGCGCGACAGGTGGCGCAGCGTCGACTCGTCCTCGTCGGTGATCTCCGCCTTCTGCTCGTACTGCGCGAGCAGGCCCCAGCCGCCGTGCGATGCCGGCCCCTCGCGGCCGGCATCGGCCAGCAGCACGCGGTCGAGCACCGGCGCGGCCAGCGACGGCGCAGCCATCTCGAACGGCGCCTGTGCGGCGCTCAGCAGGCCGCGCACGCGGCCCAGCAGCTCCTCGCCGGTCAGGTCCTTGGACAGCACGTCGTTCGCCCCGGCCTCCATCGCACGCGGCCGCAAGGCCTCCAGCGACTGGCCGGTGAACATCACGATCGGCAGCTTGCGCGCCGGCGGGTAGTGGCGCAGCGCCTCGATGAAGCGGATGCCGTCGATCTGCGGCATGCCGTAGTCGACCAGCACCAGGTCCGGCAGCCGGTAGTGGCAGGCCTGCAGCGCCGGCCAGGCACTGCGGAACACCGTGACGTTGCGAAAGCCCCGTGTGTTCAGCAGCTTCTGCATGCGCACACCGACGACCGGGTTGTCGTCGACGATGCAGATGCGTGGCACGAAGGGCGCGAAAGGAAGGGTGCGTGGCGTGTTCATTCGGCCAGTCTGGCAGAAAGATCGACAAAAATCGATTGCGATTTATGTGATTAATACACCCCGCCACCCCCTCATTCCGGGGGGTCATCCTCACATTTGCGGACGGAATCTACCATTGCAGCCATCGGGAATGCGAGGGCTTGCGCGATGCATTCCACTTAATCACAATAATCGCCGTAAACACAACTTTCACACCGGAGGTGTCTTCATGAAGAACGTCCTGATCGCCGCCCTGCTCGGGCTTGGACTGGCAGCCCATGGCAGCGCATTCGCCGCGGGCAGTGCCTCGCAGAACTTCAACGTCTCGGTCAGCCTGACGCCGGCTTGCGTGCTCGGCACCGTCGCCGACATCTCCTTCACCTACACCGGCTTGCAGGCCGCGGCGGCCACCGGCAGCGGCGGCAGCTTCTCGATCCAGTGCACCGACCACCTGCCGTACAGCTTCTCGCTGGACGCCGACGCCGGCTCCACCGTGAATGGCACGTCGCGCACCTATACCGACCTGGCCACGCTGCTCTCCTACACGCTGACCACACCGGACGCCGGCACGGGCAACGGGTCCAGCCAGTCGCTGTCGCTGAGTTCGACGATGGCGGCCAACCAGGCAGGCTCCTGCCCGTCGGCGACCGTCTGCACCAACAGCGCGAGCGCCAACCGCAGCCGCACGCTGACGATCACCTACTGAGCCCAGCGAGGTCATGCACGCCCACCCGCGGGTCGGATCGCTGCGCCGCCGGCACGGCCGGGCGCCGCATTGGCACGTGCTGGGCGGCGTGTGCGCCGCGCTGGCCGGCGGCACCGCGTTGCCTGCGCGCGCCGGCTCCGCCGAGGCCGGCTTCGCGGTCCACATCGCACTGACGCTGCCGGCCGGTTGCAGAAGCAGCATCGAGCGCTCGGCCGGCGGCGCGCGCGTCACGCTCACCTGCGGCGCCAACCTGTTCGTCAACGTGCGGCCGGTCATCGTGTCGGCCGCAGCGGGCGGGTCGGCCGGCTCGGCGCGCGGCGCGGCAACCCCGTCAGCAGGCCCCGCCACCTCGGCCGATGGCGCGGCCGAGACCGTGTCCTGGGTGCTGTCGCCCGACGGCACGCCCGACACGGACGACGCGCTGTCGCAGCCGGTGCAGGTGGCCGCCGGCCGCGCGCTCCAGATGTGGATGATCTTCTGATGCGGCCGCCACGCGCGCCTGCCGTGCGGCTCGTGTCGTCGATGCTGCTGTTTGCACTGTCGTTCGCGCTGTGGGCCATCCCCGCCACCGCCGGCGTCTTCACGATCTCGCCGGTGCGGCTGCACATGGGCCCGCGCGACCGCGCCGTCGCGGTCGCCCTCGGCAACGACGGCGATTCGCCGCTGGTGCTGCAGGCGGAGCTGTTCCTGTGGCGCCAGGATGCCGCCGGCGCCGACGTGCTGACGCCCACCGACGACCTCGTGCTGGCGCCGCCCATCGTCAAGCTCGATCCCGGTACGCGCCAGGTGGTGCGGCTGGCGATGGTGGTGCCGCGCGACGCCACCCGCCAGCTCAC
>NZ_JBFUFP010000784.1:0-2613 GCF_056403375.1 Rhizobacter sp. P2_H2 | reverse complement strand
CCGAGCTTCTTGCGCAGGTTGTGCAGGTGCACCTCGATCGCGTTGCTGATGACCTCTTCCCCCCAACCGTAGACGGCCTCTTCCAGGCGTTCGCGCGACAGCACGACACCGGGCCGACGCATCAGCGCCTCGAGCACCGCGAACTCCAGTGGCGACAGCTCCACCTCCACGCCTGCCTGCATCACCTGGCGGCGCAGTGGGTCCAGCATCAGCGAGCCGACCTTCAGGAAGGGCGTGCCGCTGCCCATATGGCGGCGCACCAGCGCGCGCATGCGCGCCACCAGTTCGTCGAGGTCGAAGGGCTTCAGCAGGTAGTCGTCGGCGCCGGCCTCCAGCCCGTCGATGCGATCGCGCACCGTGTCGCGCGCGGAGGCGATCAGGATCGGAACCGAGTTGTGCGCGTTGCGCAGCGTGTGCAGCACCGCCATGCCGTCCTTTTTCGGCAGGCCCAGGTCGAGGATCGCGGCGTCGTAGACGCGATTGCCCAGCGCCAGTTCGCCGGAGCGTCCGTCAGTAACCCAGTCGACAGCAAAACCCGCATCGACCAGGCCGCGGTGCACCGCCTTGCCGACCATCGCATCGTCTTCGATCAACAGGACTCTCATGCAGTCATCCCACGCAAGCGTGCTCGCAGGTGCCGGGCGCATCGATCATAGGACTCCATCACCCGCGTGGCGAGTGGTGCCAGCGGGCGCCGCAGCCCCCACGCGGCCAGCGCGCCCGCCAGCGCCACCGGCAGCGCGGCCAGGATGTCGTATGGGAAGTTCACGCCGACGTAGACGCGCCCCAGGCCGAGCAGCAAGCCAGCGGCCAGCAGCGGAAAGCACAGCACCGACAGGCGCTGCGTCCACAGCGCGGCCAGCCCCAGCGCCCACACCACCGTGACCTGGTCGCTGGGCAGGCCSGAGTCRCCRGCGTGSGCGAGGTRGTGGTGRCCGAGCCGCAGCGCGGAGGGTCGTGGGTGCGGCCACGCATGGCGCACGAGCTCGGCGATCGCCACCGCGCAGATGGTCGCCACGATCAAGTGCAGCAWCTCGCGCCGCGTGTCGTGGCTCGYRCGCAGCCACAGGATGCCGAGCGCCGGCGGCAGCAGCCAGATGAGCCAGCGCGCGACGAKCAAGGCCAGCAGCAGGCGYGTCGGRTGSRGCTCKGCCGGTGCGTTGATCAGCTCGAAGAGGTGGAAGTTGTCCATGGGGGCSGMCATGCTGCGCTTSCYGGCCTTAGAGGTSACTTAAGCAGTGACTCGAGCAGTCAGAAGCTGCGTTTTGCCTCGACGATGAACTGCACCTTCTTGATCGACTTGTCGCCGTCCATCGGGAAGGCCGCGTCGACGTGCACCACGGTGCCCAGGCCCGAGCGGCTGTTGCCCAGGCGCAGCCCGACGCCGGCGTCGCGCAGCAGCCCCTGGGCCGAATCGCCCGGCCGCACGCCGTCCCAGGTGCGACCCATGTCGTAGAACACCGCGCCGCCGACGTGGAACAGCCGGAACGGGAACCAGTCGGAATAGGCCCGCTGCTCGATGGTGGCGAGCCAGCGCCCGCTGCCGCTCTGGTAGCGCAGCGGGTAGCCGCGCAAGCCGGTGTCGCCGCCGAGCGTGATCTGCTGGTCGGGGTCGAGCCGCACGCCGCGGTCGATGCCGATGCCGGCGAACAGCGTGCGCTGCGCCGACTGCCGCAGGTACCAGCGGCCCGACAGCTTGAACAGGCTGCCGCTCAGCCCCTCGCGCTCGACGCGGCCTTCGGCCGTGCCGGCCAGCAGCCACGTCTGCGACGGGTCCGGCATCCAGCCCTTGGAGAAGCCCGTGTCGAACACACCGGCCGTGCGGTCGGAGCCGAGCCGGCTGGATGTCGCGCCGAGCCGGGCGCGCACGTTCCAGCCCAGCGCGATGTCCTCGGTCTTGCCGATCTGGTCCTGGTTGTGCGTCGCGATGAACTGGTCCTCGATCCAGCCGACGCCGATCCACGGGTACAGCAGGCGCCGCCCGTCCGGCGCCACGCTCGCGCTGCCCAGCGCCGGCAGCGCGGCATAGCGCTGCTCGTCGAAGGTCAGGCCGGCCGTCCAGCGCAGCGCGGCACCGTCGCGCAGGCCGTCAGACCAGCCGGTGTAGGCCGTTGCATGCCGGGCGGACACGTCGTACTGGTTGACGACCTGGCCTTGCGAATACACCGAGTCGATGCGGCGCTCGTTGCTGAGCGACAGGCCGCCGGCGCTGCGGGTGTCGAGCGCATAGAACGGCTTCTCCAGCGCGAGCTTCTGCGCGCGGCCGTCGCTGTTGTCGTCGTACTCGCCCGCCAGCGTCCAGCGGCTGCCGAGCAACTGGCTGTCCTGGTAGGTCAGGGCTTTCGACGTGCGGTCCACGCCCGATTGGATGTCCAGCCCGAGCTGCTTGCCGCGGCCGAGCAGGTTGGTCTCCTGGATGCCGATGCTGCTGCTGTTGCGCCCGCCCTTGCGGCCGAACGACACGCCGGGCTTCAGCGTCCACACGTCCTGCGTCGCCACGACGATGTCGACCACGCCGTCGTGCACGGCAGTCACCCGGATGGCCGCATCGCGCAGGTAGCCGTTGGCGCGCAGCGTGCGCTCCGATTCGCGCAGCAGCCGCGCGCTGTAGCG
>NZ_JBFUFP010000783.1:0-2615 GCF_056403375.1 Rhizobacter sp. P2_H2 | reverse complement strand
GTGCATGCGGTGATCAAGGGCTCGGCCGCCAACAACGACGGCGCCGACAAGGTCGGCTTCACCGCGCCGAGCGTGCGTGGCCAGGCCGACGTGATCCGCGCCGCCCACCTGGTGGCCGATGTGTCGCCCGACAGCATCGGCTGCATCGAGGCGCACGGCACCGGCACCGTGCTCGGCGACCCGATCGAGGTGGCGGCGCTGACGCAGGCCTTCCGCGCCGGCACCGCGCGGCGCGGCTTCTGCGCGCTCGGCTCGGTCAAGACCAACATCGGCCACCTCGACGCAGCGGCCGGCGTTGCCGGGCTGATCAAGGCGGTGCTGGCGCTGAAGCACCGCACGCTGCCGCCGAGCCTGCATTTCGAGCGGGCGAACCCGCAGCTCGCGCTGGACAGCAGCCCGTTCTACGTCAGCACCGCGGCCGCGCCGTGGCCGCAGGGCGACACGCCGCGGCGCGCCGGTGTCAGCGGCTTCGGCATCGGGGGCACCAACGTGCACGTGGTGCTGGAGGAGGCGCCGGCCGTGGCCGCGCGGGCCGACGACGGCGACTGGCAGGTGCTGCCGCTGTCAGCCCGCGACGGTGCGGCGCTGCGCGAGGCGCGTGCGCTGCTCGCGGACCATCTGCAAGCGCATCCGGAACAGGCCCTGGCCGACGTGGCGCACACGCTGCAATCCGGCAGGCAGGCCTTCGCGCAGCGCAGCGCGGTGGTGGCCGACGGCGCCTCGCTGGCCGCGCAGATGCTGCAGGCGCCCGAGGCGGTGAACGCTGCGGTCGACGCCGCGCCCGAGCTGGTGTTCCTGTTCCCAGGCGGCGGTGCGCAGCATGTGCACATGGGCGAGGCACTGTACCGGCGCAGCGGCGTGTTCCGCGCCGAGGTCGATCGCTGCTGCGAGCTGCTGCGGCCCGGGTTCGGGTTCGACCTGCGCGAGGTGCTGTTCCCGGCGCCGGCCGACGCGGCGGCGGCCGAGCTGCGGCTCGCGCGCATCGAGTTGGCGCAGCCGGCGCTGTTCGTCATCGAGTACGCGATGGCGCGCTGGTGGATGAGCCTGGGCGTGACCCCGGCGCTGATGATCGGCCACAGCCTCGGCGAGTACGTCGCGGCCTGCCTGGCGGGGGTGTTCCAGTTGGCGGATGCGCTGAACATCGTCGCAACGCGTGGCCGGCTGATGCAGGGGCTGCCGGCCGGTGCGATGACGGCGGTGGCGTTGACGGAAGACGCGCTGCGTCCGTACCTCGGCGACGGTTGCGACCTCGCTGCGGTCAACGCCGAACAGCTGTGCGTGATCGCCGGCCCGATCGACGCGATCGAGCGCGCCGAGGCGCGCCTGCGCGAGGCCGGGCAGCAGCCGCGCCGGCTGCATGTCGGCATCGCGTCGCACTCGGCGATGGTCGAGCCGATCGTCGCCGAGCTGCAGCGCACGATCGCCGCGGTGCCGCGCGAGGCGCCGCGCCTGCCGTTCATCTCGAATGCGTCGGGCCGCGTGATCACCGCGGCCGAGGCGGTCGACCCGGCGTACTGGGGCCGCCACCTGCGCGGTGCGGTGCGCTTTGCCGACGGCCTGCGGGCAGTGTTCGAGGGGCCGGGGCGTGCGCTGCTGGAGGTCGGCCCCGGTGCGACGCTCAGCAGCCTCGCGCGCCAGCATCCAGGCGCGGCCACGGCCGCGGGCGTGTGGGCCAGCCAGGCCCATCCGCAGCAGCATGCGCGCAATGCACAGCAACTGGCCGGCACGGTGGCCGCGGCCTGGGTTGCGGGGGTGCCGATCGACTGGTCGGCGTGGCGTGAAGGCGCCGTGCGGCGCCGCGTGCCGCTGCCGACCTATGCGTTCCAGCGTCGCCGCTACTGGGTGGAAGCCGGCGCGCCGGCCGCGGCGCCGAAGGCCGACGGGAACATCTTCTACGCGCCGAGCTGGCAGCGCAGTGCAGCGCCGCGGCCGGCCGCCGGCGCCGAGCCGGGCGGCCACGTGCTGGTGCTCGGCGATGTCGACAGCATCAGCGCCAGCGTGCTGCGCGAACTGCGCCGGCGCGGCGCGCGCGTCAGCTTCGCGCAGCCCGGCATCCGCTTTGCACGAAATGCGGCGCAGCAGTACACCGTGCGGCCGGCCGAGCGTACCGACTTCGACGACCTCTTGGGCGCGCTGCAGGCCGAAGGCCCGTTGACGCAGGTCCTGCACCTGTGGAGCCTCGACGGCCACCGCGGCGCGGCTGCGAAGCCACGGCTGGAGCTTGGCTACCTGAGCCTGCTCGCCTTCGCACGGGCGGTCGAAGCGACTGGCATCGAGCGGCTCGCGCTGACCGTCGTCACCGACCGCCTCGAGGACGTCACCGGCATCGAGCCGCTGGCGCCCGAGAAGGCGACGCTGCTCGGTCTCGCGCGGGTGATGGGGCAGGAGATCCCGTCGCTGCGCTGCCGCGTCGTCGACGTGCTGCTGCCGGCGCCGGAGAGCGAGGCCGAGGACCGGCTCGCCCGCATGCTGGTCGACGAGGCGCGGGGTGACAGCACCGACACACCCGTCGCATGGCGCGGCCCGCACCGCTGGGTGCAGCGCTACGAGCCGCTGCCGGCCGGCTTGCCGACGCGCCAGCGGCTGCGCCGTGGCGGCGTGACCCTGATCACCGG
>NZ_JBFUFP010000782.1:0-2617 GCF_056403375.1 Rhizobacter sp. P2_H2 | reverse complement strand
ACGATGGCCAGCCTGCCCGAAGCCTTGCAGCGCGGCCTCGCCAACCTCGACGAGCACGCGGTCGCGGCGCTCGGCTTAGAGCACCTGGTGTTGGTGCGCACCCCACAGGCCGGCGCGCACTAAAGCGTCAGCCACCCGGCGCAGCGCCTCGCGCACTGGATGCTGTCGCAGCTGCAGATGATGGTGCCGCAGCGCGACCGGCCGGTGCGCGCGCAGAAGGTCGCGCAACTCGCCGCGCAGCTTGCGGCCCGGTTGCCGTTCAGTCCCCCCGGCACCCGCGTCGTGCCGCCGGAGACGGTGTGGGAGGCCGCGCAGACCGACGACATCGCCGGCCTGGCGCAGTCATGGCTGAACGGACCCGCTAGCGGGCCAGCGCGAGTGCCAGCGCCTTCTGCAGCGGAGCCACCGGCGCGGCCGTAGTGTCCGGCGGCGCCGCATCGCCGCGCGCCGGCGGCTTCGGCATGCGCGGCAGCGGCCGCATCTGCGACAGCACCCAGCGCACGCGTGCCGCGTTGACCTCGCCGCGCGCCTCGAAGCGCGCCAGCTCCAGGTCGGGGTTGTGCAGCAGGCTCGCCAGCCATGCCGCCTCGGCGGGCGTCAACTTGTCGACACGCTTGTGCAGCAGCTGTGCGGCGGCGGCCTGCGCGCCGCAGCGCCCGTTGCCCCACGGCACCAGGGACAGGTAGAGGTGCAGCACGCGCGCCTTGCCGAGCGTGCGGTCCAGTTCGACGGCATACAGCAGCTCGCGCAGCTTGCGCGCATGGCCGCGGGCGCTGCCGGTGTAGACCAGCCGCGCGAGCTGCTGCGACAACGTGCTGGCCCCGCGCTGCGGTTCGAACGACAGCGCATGGGCGATCTCGTCGAGGTCGTAGCCGGTGTGCTCGTGGAAGCGCTGGTCCTCGGCGGCGATCACCGCGCGCGGCAGCCAGGTGCCGAAGCCGCCGGCTGGCACGACCGCGCCGGTATCGCAGTTCGGCGCCGCATTCAGCAGCGTCTCGGTGCCCAGCCCCGCGACGCGAAAGCCGTCGAGCCGCGGGCGGAACTGCAGCGTGCGCTCGGGCAGGCGCAGCCGCAGGTCGAAGCGCATCAGCCCGTCGACCTGCGCGCGCGGCAGCTCCGGGATAGCTGATGCGAACAGTGCGAAGGCATCGGCGATCGG
Source organism: Rhizobacter sp. P2_H2 (assembly GCF_056403375.1). NCBI lineage: Bacteria > Pseudomonadati > Pseudomonadota > Betaproteobacteria > Burkholderiales > Sphaerotilaceae > Rhizobacter > Rhizobacter sp. P2_H2. The sequence continues at coordinate 1,458 of NZ_JBFUFP010000782.1, read as the reverse complement.
CGTCACGTCGCCCTGCGCAGTCACCTCGAGTTGCTGCTGCGTCAGCACCGCGCGCCAGCGGCCGCGCACTGCATGCCCGGGCTCGCCGAGCGCGAAGTCGCCTTGCAGGTTCATGTCGGCATCGCGCGCCAGCGTGAACTCGAGGCGCGTCAGCCGCACCGCATCGCCGGGCAGGCCGATGCCGCGCAAAGCGCAGGGCGCGCAGATCGCCCGCCAGGCGTCGGGGCCGTCCGGCGCGAACGCGACGCGCCCGAACGGCGTGCACAGCGTGCGGCCTTCGAGCACCCTCAGCGTCATCGGGTGGGTCGCGAGCCGGATCACCGTCGGCATGCTGATCGCGCGCTGCCACGGCCCGACATGCAGCGTCTCGGCCCACTCGCCATCGGCCGGCCGCAGCAGGCGCAGCATCGCCCACGCGCCGACCCCCAGCGCGAGCACGAGGCCGAGCGACACGCCGACGATCCACAGCGCCCAGCGCACACGCCAGCTCTTCACAATGACCTCGCTGTCGTGACCGCCTGCCACGGGCCGGTGCTCTGCCCGAGCTGCGCGGCCCAGAACCAGCTCGACGCATCGGTGAAGGCGGCGCCATCGGCACCGACGATCCGCTCGCAGACGCGGGTGCGCTGGCCGTTGCGCTCGGCGACGAAGCAGCGCCACAGCCGCTGCGCCTCGTCGCGCTCCAGCCGCGCCTGCTCGATGCGGTAGCCGAGCCCGCGGTAGCAGTCGGCGGCCGGGTGCAGCATGCGCGTCGGCGTGCGCACCTCGCGCATCACCAGCACCTGCTGGCCGTCGGTGAGGCGCGCGATGCGGCCCGGGAACTGCGCGGCAAAGCGCTGCTCGACGGGGCTCAGCGCGAGCGGGCGCAGCGTGCGGCCGTCCCATTCTCGGGGCCATTCGAAGGCTGCCGCCTCGGCGCCGGCGCGTTCGCGCGGGGTGCCGAGCGCCGGCCACAGCGCACAGGCCAGCAGCAGCGCCGCGAAGCCCAGCTTGTGCCGCAGCCCTTCGGGATCATTGCGGCGCAGCATCATCCACCCCCTTCATCAGGCGCACCACCGCGGCGCAGACCATCGCCAGCACCGCGAGCCCGATACCCTGGTGCCAGGCCTCGGCCAGCGGCCCGCGCGACTCCAGCGCCACCAGCACGGTGTTGCGCAGCACGTTGCCGCACAGCACCAGCGCGCCCACGGCCGGCAGCCGCCGCATGAAGCTGCGCTCGCGCAATCCGCCCAGCAGGGCCACCGCGCAGGCGCAGAAGTACGCCATCCACACCATCTGCACGCCGGAGCACGGCGCATCGACGATCACCAGCTGCCCGTCCACCACCATCGCGGTGCCGCTGCGCTCGGCCGCGCGGCCGGCGAGCTGCAGCAGCCAGGTGCTGCATTGCGCCGTCACCAGCCGCAGCGGAAACCCGGCGTAGAACTGCAGCGACGAGACGACCGGCAGCGACAGCAC
>NZ_JBFUFP010000781.1:0-2618 GCF_056403375.1 Rhizobacter sp. P2_H2 | reverse complement strand
CCGAGGCGCAGGTCGCCGCATTCGCGCACCGCGCCGATGCGCGGGTGCGCGTGCTCTCGTTCGAACCTGCCTGACCTTCCCGAGGAGTTGCCCATGAAGAGCCCCCACCCGCCCCATCACGAGGTCGTCGTCGTCGGCGGCGGCCAGGCCGGCCTGTCGATCAGCCACGGCCTGCAGGCCGAAGGCATCGAGCACCTGGTGTTCGAGAAGCACCGCGCGATGCACGTGTGGCAGACGCAGCGCTGGGACAACTTCTGCCTCGTCACGCCCAATTGGCAGTGCGCGCTGCCGGGCCATGCCTACCGCGGCAGCGAGCCGCACGGCTTCATGAAGAAGGACGAGATCGTGCAGTACCTCGAGGCCTTCCGCGCGCACGTGAACGCGCCGCTGCGCGAAGGCGTGGCGGTCGAGCGGGTCACGCCGCAGGGAGGTGACGGGGATCGGGGCGGCTTCCTCGTGCGCAGCAGCGAGGGCGAGTGCACGGCGGCCCAGGTGGTCGTGGCCTCGGGCGGCTACCACGAGCCCATCGTGCCCCGCCTGGCCGAGCGGCTGCCGCCCGGCATCGCGCAGCTCCATTCGGCGCAGTACCGCAACGCGCATCAGTTGCCGCCCGGCCGGGTCCTGGTGGTGGGGTCCGGGCAGAGCGGAGCGCAGATCGCCGAAGACCTGCACCTCGCGGGTCGCGAGGTGGTGCTCGCGGTCGGCGACGCACCGCGCTGCGCGCGCTTCTACCGCGGCCGCGACGTGGTGGACTGGCTGGCCGACATGGGCTACTACGACATGCCCGTGGGCCGGCATCCGCTGCGCGAGGGCGTGCGCGACAACACCAACCACTACGTGACCGGCCGCGACGGCGGGCGCGACATCGACCTGCGCCGCTTCGCGACGGAAGGCATGGAGCTCTACGGCGTGCTCACCGGCCTGGACGGCGACGGCGACACGCTGCGCTTCGCACCGCGGCTGCGCGAGGTGCTGGACCAGGCCGATCGCACCTACGACGGCATCAACGCCTCGATCGACCGCCACATCGCCGAGCGCGGCCTGCAGGCGCCCCCCGGCGGCGCCTACCGGCCGGTGTGGCAACCGCTCGAGGAGCGCGAATCGCTGTCGCTGCGCGGTGCGGGCATCACGAGCGTCGTGTGGTGCATCGGCTTCGCGCCGGACTTCCGCTGGCTCGATGCGCCCGTCTTCAACGGGCGCGGCCATCCCGTCCATGAACGCGGCGTGACCCGCGTCCCCGGCCTCTACTTCATCGGCCTGCCCTGGCTGCACACGTGGGGATCGGGGCGCTTCTCGGGCATCGCGCGCGACGCCGCCTTCGTCGTGCAGCGGGTGGTCGAAACGCGCGCGGCACATCAGTGGCAGTCGAGAATGCCTGATCTCCATCGAGATCGAATGTCGGTCATCTAGAATCGATCATCGATACTCAGCCGGGGCTCAGCCGCATGGCAGCGAGCAGGAAAACGCTTCCGAAGAAGCAGGCACGCGTCGCCGAGCCGCCGGCGGCCGACGCGCTCTACAACGTCTCGCTCGACAAGGGCCTGCAGGTGCTGCGGGCCTTCGATGCCGCGCATCGCACGATGACGCTGGTCGAGCTGGCCACCCTCACCGGCATGAGCAAGGGCTCGGTGCAGCGCACCGTGCACACGCTGCAGGTGCTGGGCTACATCGGCAAGCATCCGCAGACGCGCCGCTTCCAGCTGCTGCCCCGGGTCATCGAGATCGGGTTCAACTACCTCGCTGCGCATCCGCTGATCCGCGCGGCGCATCCCTACCTGTCGCAGCTTGCCAACGCCAGCGGCGAGACCGCCAGCCTCACCGAGGCGGTGGACCAGGAGATGGTCTACGTGGCCCAGTTGCTGGCGCCCAAGTTCATCCCGGTGCTCACGCCGGTGGGCATGCGCATCCCGATGTACTGCACCAGCTCCGGCCGGGCCTTCCTGAGCCGCCTGCCGGAAGCGCAGGCCCGCGCGCTGCTGGAGGCTTCGGCGCGCGAGCGGCGCACGGCCGCCACGTTGACCGACGTCGACGCGATCATGAAGCGCGTCGCCTTGTGCCGCAAGGTCGGCTACGCGACCAACTGCGAGGAGCTGTTCCTCGGCGACATGGGCCTGGCGGCTGCGGTGATCGACAGTGCCGGCCGCCCGGTGGGCGCCGTGCACGTGTCGCCGCCCACCAGCCGCTGGACGATGGACGAGGCGCAGAAGCAGCTGGCGCCGATGGTCATCGAGTGCGCGCGCGCGATCTCGCTCGCGATGACGCACTGATCAGGACGCCCTGTCGAGCATCGCGTGCAGCAGCACGTTGGCGCCTGCCGCGATGTGCTCGGGCAGTGCGTCCTCGATCTCGTTGTGGCTGATGCCGTCCTTGCAGGGCACGAAGATCATGCCGGTGGGGGCCACGCGGGCCACGTAGACGGCATCGTGGCCGGCGCCGCTGACGATGTCCATGCTGGGCAGGCCGAGTGCCTCGGCCGCCCGGCGCAYGCTGCCCACGCAGGCCGCGTCGAACGCGCAGGGGTCGAACTTCACCACCTGGGCGATCGCCACCTGCAGCCGGCCGGCATCGGCGATGGCCGCGAACTCGCGCCGCATCGCGGCGTCCATGCGGTCCAGGCC
>NZ_JBFUFP010000780.1:0-2618 GCF_056403375.1 Rhizobacter sp. P2_H2 | reverse complement strand
GCGCCGATCGCCATCAGGTCGTTCGAGACGAACACCGCGGTCGGCTGCACGCCGGCCTGCAGCAGCGAGACCATCGCGGCATGGCCGCCGGCGCTCGTGAAATCGGCGCTGCGCAGCAGCCGGTCGTCGACCGCCAGGCCGGCTTCGCGCAGCGCGCGGTGGTAGCCCAGCACGCGCTGGCGCGCCGACGAGAGCGTCTGCGGCCCGGCGATGCAGGCGATGCGCCGGTGCCCGAGCGACAGCAGGTGCTCGGTCGCGATCACGCCACCCGCCTCGTGGTTGACCTCGACCAGGTCGGCCTCCAGGTCGTCGATCTCGCGGTCGACCACCACCTGCGGCATGTTGGCGTCGCGCAGCGTGTCGAGCAGCTCGCCATCGGCACCGGACGACATCACGATCAGCCCGTCGACCTGCTTCTCGCTGAGCAGGCGCACGTAGGTGCTCTGCTTCAGCGGGTCGTCGTCGGAGTTGCACAGGATCACGTTGAAGCCGGCTTCGTAGCAGGTGTCCTCGATGCCGCGGATGATCTCGGCGAAATACGGGTTCGAGCTGTTCGGGATCATCATCCCGACGGTGTGGGTGCGGTTGCTCTTCAGGCTGCGCGCCAGCGCGCTCGGCACGTAGCGCAGCTCCTCGATCGCCTGCTGCACCCGCTGGCGAGCCGCCTCGCTGACGAAGCGCGTGCCGTTGACCACGTGCGACACCGTCGTCACCGACACCTGGGCCTGCTGCGCCACGTCCTTGATGGTGCTGAGGCGGGCCGGCACCCGCGCGTCGCGGCCGCTGCCGCCGCTGCGTTCGGTGTGGTTCATCGCGCGGCACGCTGCGCCAGCCGTGCGCGCAGCACGTCCAGCACCACCGCGAGGATGATGACGAAACCGGTGACCATCTGTCGAAGGAAGTCGCTCATGCCGATCAGGATCAGGCCGTTGGCCAGGACCCCGATGATGCACGCTCCGAGCAGCGTGCCGATGATCGAGCCGCGCCCGCCGGACAGGCTGGTGCCGCCGATGATCACCGCCGCGATCGCGTTCAGCTCGAAGCCGATGCCCGAGATCGGGCTCGCGATCGTCAGCCGCGTCATGTAGATCACCGCGCCGACGCCGACCGCCGCGCCGCAGATCACGAAGGCCGCGATCTTGTGGAAGCGAACGTTGTGGCCGGCCAGCCGCACCGCCTCCTCGTTGTTGCCGATCGCGTAGACCAGCCGGCCGAACACGGTGCGGTTGAGCACGAACCAGCCGGCCGCCACCAGCGCCAGCGCCACCAGGAAGATCGCCGGCACGCCCAGCAGCGTGGCGCTGCCGAAGTCGTTGAAGGCGTCGGGGAATTCGTAGATGGAGCGCGCCTGCGTCCATTGCAGCGCCGCGCCGCGCGCGATGTTCAGCATGCCGAGCGTGACGATGAACGACGGGATCGCCCACCACGCCGACACCGCGCCGTTGACCAGCCCGCAGGCCGCGCCGACCGCGATGCTGGCGGCGAGTGCCAGCGGGATCGCCGCCGCCGGCTCGAGCCCGTCGAGCTTCAGCACCGTGCCGGCCACCACCGCGCAGAACGCCATCACCGAGCCGACCGACAGGTCGATGCCGCCGATCAGGATCACGAAGGTCATGCCGACCGCGAGGACCACGTTGATCGAGATCTGCGTGAAGATGTTCGTCAGGTTGCCGGCCGTCAGGAAGATCGGCGACAGCAGCGCGAACACGCCCACCAGCAGCAGCAGCGCCAGGCCGATGCCGGCCTCGCGCAGCACCAGCGCGGCGCGGTCGCCCGCCGAGGCATTGCCGGCGGGTTTCGGGGGAGTCAGGTTCATCGTTTGCATCGCATCCATGCCTCAGGCCGCTGCACGTGCCGCTTGCTGCGGACGCACCAGGTATTCACAGTAGGCCATCGCGAGGATGGCCTCTTCATCGAACTGCGCGCGCGGCACCTCGCCGACCAGCACGCCGCGGCTCATCACCAGCATGCGGTCGCACAGGCCGATCAGCTCGCGCAGGTCGGACGACACCACCAGCACCGCCATGCCCTGCGCGGCCATGCGTTCGAGCAGCGCATGGATCTCGGCCTTGGCCCCGACGTCGACGCCACGCGTCGGCTCGTCGAGCAGCAGCACCTTCGGGTCGCGCAGCAGCCACTTGCCGAGCACCACCTTCTGCTGGTTGCCGCCGGACAGCTGGCGCACCGGCTGCGCGATCGACGCGAGCCGGATCTGCAGCTCGCCGGCCATGTGGCGCGCGGCGGCGTTCTCGGCCTCGGCCTTCAGCAGCCCGCCGCGCGACACCGCACCGAGCTGCGCCAGGCTGAGGTTGGCGCGGATCGGCATGTCGAGCACCAGGCCCTCTTCCTTGCGGTTCTCGGTGACGAGGCAGATGCCGTGCGCGAGCGCATCACGCGGGCTCGCGATGTGCACCGGGCGGTCGTCGCGGAAGACTTGCCCGGCGGCCGCGCGGTCGGCGCCGAAGATCGCGCGCAGCGTCTCGGTGCGGCCGGAGCCGACCAGGCCGGCGAGCCCGACGATCTCGCCGTAGCGCAGGCTGAAACTGATCGGCGCGGCCTCGGACGACAGCTCGCGCCGGCCGGCGTGGCGCAGGCCTTCGACGCGCAGCGCCGTGGGC
>NZ_JBFUFP010000779.1:0-2620 GCF_056403375.1 Rhizobacter sp. P2_H2 | reverse complement strand
CCACCGGCCCGGTCGCCGGCTCACGCCAGGTCGAGTTCCTTGACCGCGGCGTCGTGGCCGTCGCCACCGGCACCGGCGTCTTCGTCAGCTGGCGCATGCTGGGCACCGAGGCCGACAGCGTCACGTACAACCTGTACCGCAACGGCAGCAAGCTGAACGCGAGCCCGATCGCGAGCAGCACCAACTACGTCGATGCCGGCGGCAGCGCGAGCGCCAAGTACAGCGTGGCCGCGGTCGTCAACGGCGTCGAGCAGGCGCAGAGCAGCGCCACCGCGACGTGGCCGCAACAGTACCTGACCGTCAAGCTGCAACGCCCGGCCGGCGGCACCACGCCCGACGGCGTGGCCTACGACTACAGCCCGAACGACGTGAGCGTCGGCGATGTCGATGGTGACGGCGACTACGAACTGATCGTCAAGTGGGATCCGTCCAACTCGAAGGACAACTCGCAATCCGGCTACACCGGCAACGTGTTCGTCGATGCCTACAAGCTCGACGGCACGCGGCTGTGGCGCATCGACCTCGGCCGCAACATCCGCGCCGGTGCGCACTACACGCAGTTCATCGTCYACGACCTGGATGGCGACGGCCGTGCCGAGGTCGCGATGAAGACCGGCGACGGCACGATCGACGGCACCGGCGCGGTGATCGGCAGCGCCACCGCCGACCACCGCAACAGCACCGGCTACATCCTGAGCGGCCCCGAGTACCTGACCGTCTTCAACGGCCTGACCGGCAAGGCGATGGCGACCACCGCGTACGTGCCGGCACGCGGCACGGTGTCGAGCTGGGGCGACAGCTACGGCAACCGGGTCGACCGCTTCCTCGCCGGCGTGGCGTACCTCGACGGCCAGCGGCCGAGCCTGGTCATGAGCCGCGGCTACTACACCCGCGCGGTGATCGCGGCCTGGGACTGGCGCGACGGCAAGCTCGCCTCGCGCTGGACCTTCGACTCCAGCACCAGCGGCAACGCGGCGTACCGCGGGCAGGGCGCGCACAGCCTGGTGATCGCCGACGTGAACGGCGACGGCAAGGACGACATCGTGTTCGGCGCCGCCGCGATCGATTCCAGCGGCAAGGGCCTGTATTCCACCGGACTCGGCCATGGCGATGCGCTGCACGTGAGCGATTTCGACCCGGCGCGCCCCGGCAAGGAGGTGATGATGGTCCACGAGGAGCCGGGCAGCTACGGTGCGCACGGCGTGGAGATGCACGACGCGGCCACCGGCAGGATCCTGTGGAGCCTGCCGGGCGGCGGGGCCGACGTGGGCCGCGGCGTCGTGATGGATGTCGATCCGCGCTACCCGGGCGCCGAGAGCTGGGCCACGGTGGGCGGGCTGACCAGCGCGAAGGGCGAGTCGATCTCGGACCGCCGTCCGTCGCGTGTCAACTTCGGCGTGTACTGGGATGGCGACCTGCTGCGCGAGCTGCTCGACGGCACGACCATCGACAAGTGGAATCCGGCCACCGAGAAGATCGACCGGCTGCTGACCGCGTCGAACTACAACGCCGCGTCGAACAACACGACGAAGGCGACGCCGAACCTCTCGGCCGACCTGTTCGGCGACTGGCGCGAGGAGGTGATCTGGCGCAACGCCAACAACAGCGAGCTGATGATCTTCACGACGACGATCCCGACCACCGAACGGCTTCGCACGCTGATGCACGACACGCAGTACCGCTCGGCGATCGCGAACCAGAACTCGGCCTACAACCAACCGCCGAACACCAGCTTCTTCCTCGGAGCGGGGATGGGCAAGCCGGCGCAGCCGAAGGTGTATGTGCCGCAGGTGAAGTGAGGGTCACTGCGGTCACCGCAGATCCCTGCGGTCACTGACATCACTGCGTGGTGGCGGCCGACTCGTTGATTGCCGGGCCGGCGTAGATGCCGGCATCGCTCGCCGGTGCGGCGGGGGCGGTGTCGGCGACGAGGCCGCCCGATGCGGTGAAGGCGCCGGCATCGGGGGCGTTGGCGCCCAGCATCGGTGTCAGGCACAGCACGAGGGCGAGGACGCCGGATCCGGCGGCGATGGCGATGAAGCGGCGGGTGAGGTCGTTCGAGGTTTGCATGGTGGGCTCCCTGTTGATGAAGCCCGCAAGGATGCCCACGTCCGGTATCGCCGATGTTTCAGCGGTGTCGCAGTTGTTGCAGCACATCTGCCGTTACCGAGCCCTCGATTGCGGACTGCACTGCCACCCTCACGGCTCACATCACTGCCGACTTCACTGTGCAAGGTGGCTCCCGAGCCCGTCGAACGTGTCGATCGGGAACCCCACCCATTCACTGCTCAGGTCCCACGCCGCCGGTGCCGTGGCCGGCACGCTGCCGTGCACGATGCCCGGCTTGCGGCGTAGCGTGCGGTCGAGCGTCGTCAGCGTGCTGCTGGTCCACGCGGTGCCGGGATTGAAGCCGACCTGGCCGAACGAATCGACCACGGTGCCCGACTTCTCCAGTGTCACCGCGTCGTTGCCGTTGAAGTTGACGACGCCGACCTTCAGCGCGCCCGGCAGCGTGACGGTGGTCGTGAACGAGGCGTGGATCAGCACCAGCGTCTTGCCCGGCTCGAGCGTGCCGGTCAACGGCAGCGAGCTGGTCGGCGTGCTGCCGCCGTTCGCATAC
>NZ_JBFUFP010000778.1:0-2622 GCF_056403375.1 Rhizobacter sp. P2_H2 | reverse complement strand
AACCAGCAGGAGCCTTGAACATGCGACACAAACGAGCCATCCCGAACCGCGGTTTCCGCATCGCCGACCAGATCCAGCGCGACCTGGCCGAGCTGATCCGCGACCTGAAGGATCCGCGCATCGGCATGGTGACGCTGCAGGCGGTGGAAGTCACGCCCGACTATGCGCACGCGAAGGTGTTCTTCTCGCTGCTGGTGGGCGATGTGAAGGAATGCGAGGAGGCCTTGAACGAGGCCGCCGGTTTCCTGCGCAACGGCCTCTTCAAGCGCCTGCAGATCCACACCGTGCCGACGCTGCATTTCCACTTCGACCGCACCACCGAGCGGGCGGCCGAATTGAGCGCGCTGATCCAGCAGGCCAATTCGACGCAGGCCAAGGAAGACTGACCGGTGCAAGCCACTCGCCCGCGCATCCCGCGGCGCGCCGTCCATGGCGTGCTGTTGCTCGACAAGCCGCTCGGCCTGTCGAGCAACGACGCCTTGCAGAAAGCCAAGCGCCTGTACCGCGCCGAGAAGGCCGGCCACACCGGCACGCTGGATCCGCTGGCGACCGGGCTGCTGCCGCTGTGCTTCGGCGCGGCCACCAAGTTCTCGCAGGTCAGCCTCGACGCCGACAAGACCTACCGCGCCACGCTGCAGCTGGGCACCACGACCACCACGGCCGATGCCGAGGGCGAGGTGCTGCTGCAGCGCGAGGTGAACGTGACGCGCGCGCAGCTGCAGGCGGCGATCGAGCGCTTCACCGGCCCGATCCGCCAGGTGCCGCCGATGCACTCGGCGCTGAAGCGCGACGGCAAGGCCTTGTACGAATACGCGCGCGCCGGCATCGAGGTCGAGCGCGAGGCGCGTGCGGTGACGATTCATCGCATTGCCATCGTCGAGGATGACACTGCCGGAGCCGACGGACGCTGGACGCTGGACGTGCGCTGCTCCAAGGGCACCTACATCCGCACGCTGGCAGAAGACATCGGCGAGGCGCTCGGCTGCGGTGCCCACCTGGCCGCGCTGCGCCGCACCGAGACCGGCGGGCTGACGCTCGGCCAGGCGCTCACGCTGGAGCAGCTGGCCGGGATGGACGAAGCGCAGCGCGAAGCCGCGCTGCTCGACGCCGATGCCTTGCTGGCCGACTGGCCGGTGGTGCGCCTCGGCGACGAAGATGCCGGACGTTTCCTGAGCGGCCTGCGCCGCCGCCTGCCGCTGGCAGACGCGGAGCAGKTCCGCGTGTACGGCCCCGACCCCCGTGCGTTCCTCGGCAGCGGYCGGGTCGACSCCGGAGAACTGATTTCGACGAGGCTCTTGAGCCCGGTGGAGGTGCAAGGCCTCCTGAAGACACCTTGAACGCAGAGAGCACGTCATGACCCGACAGATCCGCAACATCGCCATCATCGCCCACGTGGACCATGGCAAGACCACGCTGGTGGACCAGCTGCTTCGCCAGAGCGGCACCTTCCGCCAGAACGAGAAGGTCACCGAACGGGTGATGGACAGCAACGACCTCGAAAAGGAACGCGGCATCACCATCCTCGCGAAGAACTGCGCGGTGGAGTGGAAGGGCACGCACGTCAACATCGTCGACACCCCGGGGCACGCGGACTTCGGCGGCGAGGTCGAGCGCGTGCTGTCGATGGTCGACAGCGTGCTGCTGCTCGTTGATGCGGTCGAAGGCCCGATGCCGCAGACCCGCTTCGTGACCAAGAAGGCGCTGGCGCTCGGCCTGAAGCCGATCGTCGTCGTCAACAAGGTCGACCGCCCCGGTTCGCGCATCGACTACGTGATCAACGCGACCTTCGAGCTGTTCGACAAGCTCGGCGCGACCGAAGAGCAGCTCGACTTCCCGGTGATCTACGCCTCGGGCCTGAACGGCTGGGCCACGCTCACCACCGGCGAGACCGGCACCGACCTGGCGCCGCTGTTCGATGCGATCCTGCAACACGTGCCGGCGCACGAGGGCGACCCGGCCGGCCCGCTGCAGCTGCAGATCTGCTCGCTGGATTACTCCACCTACGTCGGCCGCATCGGCATCGGCCGGGTCAACCAGGGCACGCTGAAGCCGATGCAGAACGTGGCCGTGTTCAGCGGCCCGGACAGCACGCCGTTCAACGCCCGCGTCAACCAGGTGCTGAAGTTCGAGGGCCTGGAGCGCCAGCAAGCCACTGAAGCCGGCCCCGGCGACATCGTGCTGATCAACGGCATCGAGGACATCGGCATCGGCGTCACGCTGACCAGCATCGAAGACCCGAAGCCGCTGCCGATGCTGAAGGTCGACGAGCCGACGCTGACGATGAATTTCTGCGTCAACAACTCGCCGCTGGCCGGCCGCGAAGGCAAATTCGTCACCAGCCGCCAGATCTGGGACCGCCTGCAGCGCGAGCTGCAGAGCAACGTGGCGCTGAAGGTCAAGGAAACCGACGAAGACGGCATCTTCGAGGTGTCGGGCCGCGGCGAACTGCACCTGACCATCCTGCTGGAAACCATGCGCCGCGAAGGCTACGAGCTGGCCGTCAGCAAGCCGCGCGTGGTGTTCAAGGAGGTCGACGGCGAGCGCCATGAGCCGATCGAGATGGTGACGGCCGACGTCGAAGACCAGCACCAGGGTGCCGTGATGCAGGCGATGGGCGAGCGC